>JAAXJV010000182.1 GCA_012269655.1 Pseudomonadales bacterium | reverse complement strand
TTCTTAAGAGCCCAAGAACATCATCAGGCAATTGTCGAGGCGATCCAGCGAAGACAAGGCGCGCGTGCTCAAGCACTGATGATTGAACACGCTCAGATCTCTTTGGCTTATTTATCCGAAGGAGCCCCCAATAAAGCCTGACTAAAGCGGTCCTCGAGCCCCTGAAAATCGCCTAGGGGTAGAATGTCTGAAACGTACTGGTCGGGCCGAACAATCACGATGCAACCTGAACGATCTATGCCGCGCATCTGATAAATGTCTTGCCCCCAACGCACCGGTGAACAAAAGACCTTTTCATAGTCGCGCAGACCAAATCTGCCTTTACTGGGTCGTAACCGGGGGTGTAAGGAGGGCCACTCGAACTGATCATGAGACTGTTGAAATACGACCCTTAGGTCGACCAATGCATCACTTTCCAGTCCCTCTCGACTGCGTAGCACAGCCGATTCAGGATGTTGGTCCAAATACTCGCACAGCGATTTCACCTGGCATTCATCACTCATCGGCAATGCGTCCGACGCAAATACATACACACGCCAGGCGCCGTCAGCTTTGTGTACATGCCCAAGCTGTACCGGTTTGGCATCCGCCATTCGAGTGACGATGGACGTATGGAAGCGTTTGCCCACTAGTAAGCCTTTGGCCAGGTTTTGATGGGTGTCCGAGCCAATCCATGGACCCTGTTCATATTGAATGCCGACACCTGCGGTGAAGTGACTGAATTTTTGGAAATATGCCTGGAATGCCGCAGGATCGACGCCGTCGGGGTTATCCTCTGACTTGGGTTTGGCACTGAACATGGCCGCCCACTCGCGATCAAAATCAATCAGAATTTTGGCGATTTTTTGACGCTCTTCAGAATAGCTACGGATCAAGCTCTTAGGCGCATAGCCTTTGAGCACATGAGCCAGTTTCCAGGCTAAATTCCAGGTGTCGTTGACTGAGGTATTTAACCCTTGTCCCGCTTTGGGGCTGTGTGTGTGACAAGCGTCGCCCGCTAACAGCACCCGCGGGTCAATTTCATTATTGGAGTCATCGAAGGCCGTGGTTAAACGCTGTCCAATTTCGTAAACGCTCCACCAGGCGACTTCTTTAACATCTAGCGAGTAGGGGCTCAGGATACGATTGGCCGCCTCAACAAGACGGTCAACGGTCATGACCTCGCGGTCGATACGTTCGTTTTCGGCCAACTTATCGAGTTCGATATACACGCGAAACATGTAGCCGCCCTCACGAGGAATGATCAGCATGTTGCCCTGATCTTTGGACTGAATGGCCGCTTTGAATCGCACATCTGGGAAGTCCGTATTGGCCAGCACATCCATTACGCCCCAGGCTTGGTTTAAAGCATCACCCTTAAGCTCCCGGCCGATCGCACTCCTTACTCGACTACGAGCACCGTCGCAGCCCACCACATATTTGGCCCGGACCGTCTCGATTTGGGCTTGAGGTAAAAAGTTTGGCGTTTTTTCAAAGCGGACTTCAACGGGATAGTCTTGGCTGTCATCTCTAACCAGATCGAGCATCTTTCGACCGTAGAATGGCTGGATGGGGTTCACCCCCTGCTCCATGACTCGTAAGAAGTGATCATGCACACGCGCTTGGTTAATGATGACGTGGGGGAACTCGGACAGGTCGTCTTCGACATCGTGAATGCGTCCTCGACGCTCGATGCCGTGCTCGCCTGGCCTCCAAAATACCGCTTCGTTAACGCCGTAAGCTTCTCGTTCGACTTCTTCCGCAAATCCAAACGATTGAAACAATTCCATGGTGCGGCATGCGATGCCATCCGCCTGTCCCACCAATAAGCGATCATCTTTTTGATCAACGATACAAACCGATAGATTACTTATTTGGCTGAGATAGGCCGCCAGCATTAACCCTGCGGGGCCACAGCCCACGATCAAAACATCGGCTCGCTCCGGAAGCGGTTGTTTGAGTGGAGGTGCCATGACCCTTTGGCGGGGGTCTGAAATAGATGGATCACCGGGCTGAAAACCATTTTCATGAAATTGCATAAGGCAACGCTCCTCAATTGATGAACCGAGCGTAGCGCTTGATATCAATGCAATAAAATGATTTCTTGTTCGTATTTATAAATATTTTGCATATATGAATCCAAATCATTTACGTCAGCTTGCCGTGGTCATCAACGCGGGCTCAATTACCCGAGCCAGTGATCTTTTGAACCTCAGTCAACCGGCCTTGTCCAGGAGCCTTCAGGTACTGGAGCATCAGGCTGGCGGCGCCCTGCTCAACCGAACGCGCCATGGCGTGATCCCAACCGAGCTGGGCGCAGAGCTTGGGCAACTGGGTGAAAAAATTCTACGAGAAACTCGCTTGGCCCAGCGTGTTTCTGAGCAGTGGCGGGCAAAACACAGAACCGAAATTCAAGTAGGGATCGACCCCTTATGGGAACTGGCGCATGGTCCCCAAATGATTACGTCAATGAACCAGGCCTATGCCGGGCAACTCCATCTGCGGGCTGCGAGCGCCTCAACATTGGTGCCATTGTTGAAAGAAGGTGAGTTGGATCTGCTGTTAGGTCCTCGTTTTTTGAGCCTTGATCACTCGCAACTCCACTCAACACCGGTCTATCAAGATCGTGTGTCGGTGTTCGTCGGTAAGCAACATCCTCTGTATGGCCAAACTCGCTGTCATATTACCGATTTGCCCAAGCAAGGTTGGTTGATGGCCGGTGCCGATGCCGGATTTGCATTTCAGTTGCAACCTGAAGCGTTAGAGCTGGAGACTCACCTTCGGTTCACCGGCAGCTTGACGTCACTTATGCAACTGCTTCGAGACTCGGCTTATGCCTGTTGGCTCCCGCATGCGCTATCTATCGCCACAGGGTTAATAGACGCTTCGCACGCCTTAGAATTGATTGATTATCCAACGCGGCCTTATGAGTTGGCCTTGTGGAGTACGGGCTCTCTTCCTCGCACGCTAACCGATGCGATCACTGAATTTGGGCATGCTCAGAGTGATGGGTACTAAATTTTTGGCGGTATTGCTTTGGCGTCTGGCCGAGTACTCGACGAAATACTCGGGCAAAGTGAGCGGGATCTGGGTAGCCCACAACCGAAGCGACCGCGTTAATCCTCAGTTGGGTGAATGCTAGCAGTCGGCGTGCCTCATCGAGCCTTAGCCGCTCAACATATTGAGCCGGCGCCAATCCAGTGACCGCCTTACACAAGCGGTGTAAGCGCGACAATGAGTACCCCAATTGGGCTGAAATCTCCGGCAAACGAATCGGCTGAGTCATGTTCGAGCGCAACAAATCATCAAAGCGTTCAAAGTCTCGTTGGACGGCGGTGGTGGACTGTAATTGTAAACTGGGCGCAAGATGCCAAAAGGTCATGGCGGCCAGATGCGTCAACAAACGCTCTTGGAATCGATGAGCCTGCTGGTACTGATTTTCAAGATTACGAAACCAGTCCAAGCAAAGGGAGTCAAACGTCCCACTCCAGGCGGACAGTTTGGCCTGCGGGTCAATGTCTTCTGGACAAAATGAGCGCGCCAGAGAGATCACCAAACCATCAGTGCTGGGTTCGAATTGAAAGCCGTGAATAATATTCGGAGGAAGCCAAACGCCCTGATTGGCTGTCAGGCGCGTGAGCTCGGCGCCCAAGGTTACTAAAGCCGAACCCGAAAAGATGACAATGATCTGAAACAGGTCAGGATGCCGATGCGGCTGGATGGCCCATTCGGTCAAAGGAGCACGTACCGACAAACGCTCAACATGCAGAGCACCGGGCAGCGCCGAGTGTTCGCCAAATAAAGAAAATCCAGGCGCCTTGACAGAATTGTCCAATCTTTAACCATTATTTTCGGATTTATTCCGGCTCATTTGACCTTAAAGTACAAAAATAATCAAAAGAACATAGGCCTCATCATGCAGCCAATACAGGTAGACACCCAGATCGCGATTGTTGGAGCAGGCCCTTCGGGGTTGCTGTTATCTCAACTGCTCAACAAAGCTGGAATAAAAACCGCGATCATAGAA
Source organism: Pseudomonadales bacterium (assembly GCA_012269655.1). Taxonomy (GTDB): domain Bacteria; phylum Pseudomonadota; class Gammaproteobacteria; order Pseudomonadales; family Litorivicinaceae; genus Litorivicinus. The sequence goes on along the minus strand of JAAXJV010000182.1, from coordinate 5,737 downwards.
AGATCCAGCAAAGAACACGTACTTTCTCGTATTCGGGCAGGGGTATTGGAGCGAGGAACCGTACAATTGCTCGAACAGGCGGGTGTCAGTGATCGTATGCACCGCGAGGGCCATGTCCACGAAGGCTGCCTGCTGTCACAGAACGATTTACAAATCCGCATCAACTTCAAAGAGCTGACCGGTGCGTCCGTGATGGTCTACGGTCAAACCGAAGTCACAAAAGACCTTTACGATGCTCAAGATGAGATGGGCACGCCACGTTTTCATGAAGTCAGTGAGGTGCAAATCCTAGATTTGGATCAGCCTCAAAGCCGCGTTTGTTTTGAGCATGAAGGTCAATCAAAGGAGATTCGATGCGACTTTGTTGTCGGATGTGACGGCTTCCATGGCGTGTCACGCCAGACCATCCCCAAGTCGGTCAGAAAAGAGTTTGAAAAGGTTTATCCCTTTGGGTGGTTAGGGATCTTGTCCGAAACCCCTCCCTGTGATGAAGAACTTATCTATGCACATTCGGAGCGAGGTTTCGCATTGGCTTCAATGCGTAATCCCATGTTGTCACGCTATTACATTCAAGTTCCTTTGACCGATACCGTTGAAGATTGGTCTGACGATGCGTTTTGGGCCGAACTGAAGAAGCGTTTACCGTCGGCCGTTGCAGACCGGATGGTCACCGGGCCCAGCATCGAAAAATCGATTGCGCCGTTACGCAGCTTTGTATCTGAACCGATGCGCTATCAAAGCTTATTCTTGTGTGGCGATGCATCCCATATTGTTCCACCCACCGGGGCTAAGGGCTTAAATCTAGCCGCGTCTGACGTGCATTATCTGGTTGAGGGATTGATTGACTATTATCACAACCAATCTGAAGAAAAGCTGGACGGGTACAGCGATCGGGCCTTAGCTCGGGTTTGGCAGGCCATGCGCTTTAGCTGGAGCATGACCACCCTGCTACACCAATTTCCAGAGGACGATGCGTTTACCCAGCGCATGCAGCCTACCGCCCTGCATCACTTGGCTAAATCAGAAACTGCCCGGCAAGAATTAGCGGAAAACTATATTGGACTGCCCTTCTAGGTGGTCCAACGCCATTTTTCGGCATCCACTTCACGCATGATCGCTGGATTGTAGCGCTCGCCAGCAATGTTATTTGGCGAGACCAATTCACCGATCTTCTCGACTTGTTCAGGCGTAAGTTCGACGTCTAAAGCCTGCAGATTTTCAAGCGCTCGCGCCTCAAAGCGGGTACCCGGTATGGGCAGGATAAATGGGGCCTGCGCGAGCAACCAGGCCAGACTCGCTTGAGCTAAACTCATGCCCAAACTCGCCGCATAACGTCCCAGCGCATCGACTCGTTCTAAATTCGCTTCAAAATTCCCAGCCTGGAATCGAGGCATGGTATGTCGAAGATCGTTTGATGCCAGGCTATCCATATCACGCAGGGCACCGCCCAATAGTCCACGAGCCACGGGCGAATACGCCACCAACGCAATGTTATGTTGGCGACACAAATCCATTACGCCCTCTTCAGGAAGGCGCGACCACAACGAATACTCCGATTGCAGCGCTGCAATGGGCGTCATGTCCAGCGCACGCTGCAAGGTATCAGGCGCTACTTCGGACAAGCCAATGGCACCGATTTTTCCGGCATCTTTAAGCTCAATCAGGGCGCCAAGGCTTTCTTCGATCGGAACGTTGGGGTCTTTTCGGTGCAGATAATACAAATCAATGTGTTCCACACCGAGACGTGAAAGACTGTCATCGCAGGTCTGCTTTAACACCTCGGGTCGGCCATTGATTTCCCGCTTACCTTCCGCGTTCTTAAACAAACCGCATTTGGAGGCCAAATGATACTCGTTACGACGATGGCCGACTGCTTTTCTCAGCAGATTTTCATTGGCGCCAAAACCGTACAGCGCCGCCGTATCCAAATGGTTATAGCCCATATCGAGTACGGCATTGAGCGTATCGATTCCCTGCGTCTCATCGCAGGGCTCATAGGCCTGCGACAACCCCATACAACCGTATCCAATGCGGTTAACTTCGTAGCCAGCAATCGTGAGTTTTCTCATCATCAGTCCCAGTAAAGACGCATGGGGTTATCGACTAACAAGGCTTGCTGAAGCTCGGGCGTTGTCGCGATTTGTGGAATGACATCGACCAAGGCTCCATCGTCGGGGGTATGGCTTTTCATGTTGGGATGTGGCCAATCTGTTCCCCATAGCACTCGATCAGAAAACTGTTCGACCAAGCGCTTTGCAAAAGGCACGACATCGCTGTAATCCGGAGCCGTCTGCGTCAGGCGCTCTGGACAGCTCACCTTGGTCCAGATGTTCGGGTTATCCGTCATCAGTTGAACAAAGGCATCAAACTCGGCGCTATCTACGCCCAAGCCAACGTCGGGACGGCCCATGTGGTCAACCACCACGACCTGTTCTTGAGCTAAGTCCGCGAGAAATGGACGTAAGTCTTCAAGGTCTGGTGCCTCGAAATACACAACGATGTGCCACCCAAGGGCTTTGACTCGCTCGGCTAACGCGTAAAACACCTCGCGTGGCGTTGAATCGACAAGCCGTTTCACAAAGTTGAAACGCGTGCCGCGGACGCCAGCGGCGTGCAGGCGCTGAAGCTCGGCATCGGTCACATCCGGTGACAGAACCGCCACGCCGCGCGCTAGGTCCCCAGCGGCAATTAACGCGTCTTCAAGTGCGGCATTGTCTGTGCCATGGCAGCTCGCCTGAACGATGACATTGCGTTCGAACCCTAGGTAATCACGCAGAGCAAACAATTGTGATTTGGAAGCATCACAGGGTGTGTATTTGCGCTTTGGATGATAGGGAAACTCAGCCGCAGGCCCGAAAACATGACAGTGGGCATCTACCGCACCCGCCGGCGGCTGAAAGTCTGGTTTCTTGGGAGACGCATGAAAAGGCAGATAATCCGGATCCATTAACAAACTCCATCATGAGGAAAAATAAGCCCGTCCATCAGTTTGCGGGCCGTTCTTAGTATGGCGGCACGGTGTACTTGGCCGTCTCGCATTGTGGCAATCACTGTCATTTCACCGCTGGGATGCTCTACCGAGAGCGTCTTTTCATCGCCCTCTGGGATGTTAGCCAATCCGGCCGCCGGTGAACCTGCAAGCAAACAAGCCGTTGCTACACTAACTGCACCGAGCACGCCAATTGAAGCGTGACATCGATGCGGGATAAAGGTGCGTGTGCTGATGCAGCCGCCCTCTTTCGCAGGGCTCACCATGCTCATTTTAGGTACGCTCTTTTCGGTGACATCACCCAAATTCATGAGCCGGCCTGCCTGTAATCGAATCGATTCTAATCTCTCGCGTAATTCAGTATTGGATTCCAACACCTCGCGTGATTCAGAGCCTGTAATGCCCATGGCTTGTGCTGAGAGGACGACGACCGGCATGCCGTTATCGATCAGGGTGCACTCCACGCCATCCAGCACGTCCTTCACGTTGCCCGTCGGCAACAATGCACCACAGGAAGACCCTGCTGTATCCTCAAAAGCCACTGAAACCGGCGCCGCGGTTCCAGGCACACCATCAATGCGAGCGCTACCCGAGTAAGTCACTTGGCCGGCAGGGGTCTGAACCTTCTGAACCGCTTTTTGACCGGTGTTTTCCATGTATACCGTGACTTCGGTCTCGCCATCTTGGGCAGTAACCAAACCCCGTTCAATCGCAAATCCCGCGACGCCTGCGAGAATGTTCCCGCAGTTCTGAGCATCGGTCACCACCGCTTGATCGACAAAAACCTGTAAGAACAAGTAGTCCACATCGACGCCTGGGCGAGTCGATGCCTTGATCACGCCAACCTTGCTGGTCAAAGGGTCTGCACCCCCCATGCCATCGATCTGCCTGGGATCCGGTGAGCCCATCACGCTGAGCAAAAATTCATCGCGGTTTTCAGGCAGCTCATCCGCCAAAAAGTAGGCGCCTTTGGAGGTGCCCCCTCGCATCCACATGCAGCGAATGCCATCAGACATATTTGAGTCCTTTTTCCGCCAGGCGAGGACGCATGTTGTAGATGTCCAAACCGAGCTCTCCGTTGGCCAGACGGATACGTTTTTCTTCTTCTAAAGCTTCGCGGGCGTTGCCTTTGGCGAGCACATCAGCGGCTTCTTCACGACGCACAACACAGACACCGTCATCGTCGGCAACAATGACGTCACCCGGATGAATCAACTCGTCTGCGCAGACCAGCGGGACATTTACACTGCCGAGGGTTTCCTTAATGGTCCCTTGTGCAAACACGTGTTTAGACCATACCGGGAAGTTCATCTCACGCAGGATTCGAGTGTCACGAACCCCACCCTCGATAATCAGGCCACGAACGCCGCGGACCTGGGCACTGGTGGCCAACAAATCACCGAAAAATCCAAAATTGGACGGCGATGTGGGGGCAAACACCATGATATCGCCGGGGTGACACTGTTCGATCGCCACATGCATCATCCAATTATCACCCGCCGCGCCCGAAATCGTGATAGCCGATCCTGCAACCGCCACGTCTTGCTGGATGGGTCGCATATAGTCCGCTAGCAGACCTCGGCGTCCTTGAGCCTCGTGCACAGTCGCCACGCCCAGCTTAGCCAGTCCATCCACGATGTCTTGCTCAACGCGCTCTACATTTTGTACTACTTGATTGTTTGACATCGTTTAACCCTCTAGCGCCGATAAATCTAAACGACTGAATACGCGCTTAGCGTTGCCACTGAAAATGTCAGCCTTTGCTTGATCTGAAAGCGATGACGCATCGATGTAGCGTTTCGTGTCGTCGTAATAGTGTCCGGATTGAGGGTCGATGCCGCGCACTGCCCCGATCATTTCAGACGCAAACAATATGTTTTTGGTCGGAACGATATCCAAGAGCAGATCAATGCCCCGCTGATGGTAAACGCAGGTATCGAAGTAGATGTTGTTCATTGCGGCTTCCTCAATGGTGGGATAGCCCTGGTCTTGAAGCATCCCGCGGAATCGTCCCCAGTGGTACGGCACGGCACCGCCCCCATGAGGGATGATGATTTTCAGTGTTGGGAAGTCTTTGAATACATCCGAGAAAACCAATTGCTGAAAGCCCGTGGTATCGGCACCTAGGTAGTGTGACCCCGTGGTATGGAAGCAGTCATTACAGGCCGCACTCACGTGCACCATCGCCGGGATATCCAGTTCAACCATCGCCTCGTAAATGGGATAAAACGACTTATCCGCGAGCGACGCATCTTTCCAATATCCCCCCGACGGGTCTGGGTTTAAGTTGATGCCAATAAAGCCCATCTGTTCCACAGTTCGGCGAATTTCACCGACCGATAGCGCTGGATCCACACCCGGCGACTGCGGCAGTTGAGCGACCGGCGCAAAATTCTTTGGAAATAAATCACACACTCGACGAATCAAGTCGTTTTGATTTTCTGTCCAGTACTGACTGGTGTATTGATTGCCAATGTGATGCCCCATCCAACTGGCCCGAGGCGAAAAAATCGTCAGATCGGTGCCGCGTTCCTGTTGAAGTCGGAGCTGATTTTTTTCAATGCTTTCGATGATTTCGTCGTCGCTCACGACGAACTGGCCGCGGCTTCCCTGATGGCTAGGATCCGTCGCCAATGCGCTCTTTTGCGCTTCGCGATATTCAGCAACACCCGGCGGCGTCGTGGTGTAGTGACCGTGGCAATCGATGATCATGACAACTCCTTATTTATCTGCACTTAACCCTAATTC
>JAAXJV010000018.1 GCA_012269655.1 Pseudomonadales bacterium | reverse complement strand
AGGTGCCCTGTCTTAATCCATAACAGGCAGCCCTCGGGTCCGCTGGATGCGTGGTGACTCGATCCCACCGGAGATCGAACCCAACTTCCTTCGGGGTAATCGCCATGCTCGTCATGCAATGAACCCTGAACAACAAACAATTCCTCGCCACCTGGATGGTCATGCCCTGGAAACTCCAAATTGGGAGCAAACCGAACCAGCCTTACGAGCTCAGATCCGTGTTGGTGCAATTGAAGCGCGTCAACACCTGGGACTGCGCCAGGCTGAAACGGTGCTGCCCGCGTGTCCAACGTGAAATGCGCCGTATCCGTCGTTGAGAACTGATGCAGCTTGACCAAAATTAAGGCCCCAGCCGCCCCCACGACTGGGCTGTGCGAAGTGCCAATTGGGTTACGCGCATAAACGCCGGCGCCATATCGACCGTGCTCGTCACCAAACTCACCTTCCAACACCAGGAATTCCTCACCCCCGCCATGGGTATGCGCCGAAAAAGTAGAATTAGGCGCATAGCGGACCAGACTGGTGGCCCGGGCGACCTCGCCGCCATCACGATCCAACATCATTCGTTGTACACCGGGCATGGGCGAATCCACCCATTCGTAGTCTGCGGGTGTGACGACAGCGCGCTGCGACAAATCGGCTCGTAATTGCACGATTCTTCCTATCTTTCAGGGTAAGTGACGGGATTCATCCTACCCCGTAGACTGGCGCCATGCAGACCCTTTTCCAAGATGCCAAGGCACTCTCATCGCTCGCTATTCCCATCGTACTGGGTATGAGTGCGTCGGTACTGATTGCCTTGGTCGACACCCTAATGCTGGCACCGTTGGGCAAATTGCCGCTGGCAGCGGCGGGCCTCACGACCGGTTTGGTCTTGATTTGGTATTCCGGGATCTACGGGTACATTTCGATGATCAACGTACGCATGGCTGAGGCCCACGGTGCGCAGGATCGTCGCCAGCTTAATCAGGTGGCCTGTTCCGGCATGGCAGCCGCCCTGCTAACCGGCGGTGTCGGTGCAGCCAGCATGGCGGGGGTGTATTTTCTACTGCCTTGGCTCGACCAGCCGGACGAAGTGCTTGATATCATCGGTCCCTATTGGTTTGGCATCGCGTTTTCGCTGATTCCCTTTTCAGTGTTTTACACACTCAAAGGCTTTTTTGATTCGATTGAGCGGCCCTGGATCGGCTTATGGGTGGGCGTGATTGCGCTGACCGTCAACGTCCCACTGAACTACCTGTTCATCCATGTGCTGAGCTATGGGTTGTTCGGCGCCGCCCTAGGAACCCTGTGCGCCTACGCAGCCGGCCTAGGATTTGCCCTAACTTGGCTGTGGCGACGGGACTATTTGTCCGGAAGCATTGTCGGATCTGAAGTGGCTCTGTATCTGCGGTTGGGCACACCGGTGGGCATCGGCTTTGTTGGTGAGGGTGCTGCCTTTGCCTTTATCGGCTTGGCCATGGGCTGGTTTGGCGCCACGGCACTTGCGGCCCACCAAATCATCAACTCCTTTGGTTCAGTGATTTACATGGTGCCGCTGGGCATTTCGATTGCCGTATCGGTGCTGTGCGGCCAACGAGTGGGCCGCGGTGACTTAGCCGGAGCCCGCTTCATGGGCCTGACGGCTGTTGGGGTTTCGATGTCGTGGATGGTGCTGTGCACGGCACTGGTGATTCTGACCAGCGGTTGGATTGCCCATAGATTGTCCCCAACCGCTGAGGTCGCAGGATTGGTGGCGAGCCTGCTAATCATCAATGCAGTCATGCAGATAGGCGATGGCATTCAGTCGGCGGCTTTGGGCGGACTGCGTGGGCAGTCCGATACGCTATACCCAACGGCGGTGACCTTGGCTTGTTATGGATTGGTCGGCGTGCCGATAGCGCTGGTTTTAGGGTTCAGTTTGGGCTGGGGGCCTCATGGGTTGTGGATTGGTTATGGAGCGGGTTTGTTCTTAGCCGGTGGGATTTTGACGCGGCGGTTATGGGTTCGGCCAGATGGTCAATTGAAAACAGCCTCAGACTAAGCACACTGCACCTGTGAAATACCTAAATTCCACCATTCAGATCGGCCTTTTGGGCTTTATTGGCCTAGTTAGCTTGGTGGTAGTGACTCGTCATTCAGATGAGGTCTTTGCACGTATCGACCATGAGTTTTTGGTACCCAACTATGAAGGACCCGAAATTCAGATAGCCGTACTCGCAGATTTTCATTTTTGGCGTCCAACCCAACTCAATCGCCTAGCTTCCTTATCACAAGCTCTGGTTGATGCGGATCCAGACTACATACTGTTGCTGGGCGATTATGTAGAGCGTTCAGCAAATTGG
>JAAXJV010000228.1 GCA_012269655.1 Pseudomonadales bacterium | reverse complement strand
CTGGCATTAAATAGGTTGTAGAGGAAGCTCGCGCAGGCACCTTGAACGGCGCCGGTCGCGCCTAGGGTGCCCAGGATGTAAGCATTGACAAAATCTGCTGGCATCTGGGGGTAGCCCAGCGGCAGTTGCTTGGAACTGACGCGTTTGCCGTGCAACGCAGCCTGCAACATGCCTCCAAAGCCCATGCCATCAAGTTGGCCGATGCTATTGCCGGCGTATACCGCGATTTGATCTGGTGCGACTTGGGTTTTTAGTTCATCCCAGTTCAGTCCACTGGCCGCCAACATCTCGCTGGCAGCGAATACAGTGAGTTGCAATGCACGGGGATGGGCACGGCTTTTGTACAGTGAATCGGGCTTAAATCCAGTGGGCAGCATGCCGGCGCTGCGCACCGGACTGGTACGCTCATCTTCTAGCCACACGTCGTCGTGGCGTCGGCGTGCGTTCATGGCTAACGGGTTGTACCAATCGGGGTGAATCTCGCGAATCAAGCTGTTTTCAAGCGCGCTGGCGCTATCAGACTGGGTCAGGCTCTCGAGCTCGACCTTTAACGCCTGTTGAGTCTGGGCAGATAGGCTGTCATAGACCATCCGTTCCAGATCGCTGTAGTATGTGCTGCGTCCTGCTGCGTTTATGCCGCCGGCTGAAACAATGACCGGTAGGTTTGCCACCCCGTACTCCTTGTCTTGGTATGTGCACAGGATACCGACTCAAAAAGCTAAAGACCAAATAAATGACTGGATTTACTCACACAAATAGCGCCGGTGAAGCGCATATGGTGAACGTGTCACCCAAGGCCGTGACTCAGCGGGTTGCTGTCGCAGAGGGTTACCTGTACGCCAACCCCGCTGTAATCAGTGGAATTCGCGAACAAACCCTTTCCAAAGGTGACGTGTTGGCCGTCTCGCGGGTGGCTGGGATCATGGGTGCGAAAAAGACCCCCGAATTGATTCCCCTATGTCATGGAATTCCGCTAGAGCAATGCTCAGTAGATCTGACGGTTCAGGACCATCGAATTCATGTCCAGGCTCGCTGTGAATTGGCCGCCAAGACCGGCATCGAGATGGAAGCCTTAACGGCGGTCAGTATTGCCTGCCTGACGCTCTACGACATGTGCAAGGCGATTGATAAAGCGATGCGAATTGAAGGCATCCGACTGCTGTCAAAAACCGGTGGAAAGTCAGGTGATTACTATGCCGAAGGTTAATCTAAAGATGCTGGCCTCCTTTCGGGAGCTGGCCGGCCAAGAATTGATCCGTGCTGATGCTACAACGCCACGCGAGGCCATCGTATCCTTGCCCTGTGGTGGCGAAATTTTACAGCAGACCCCTCTGGTGGCAGTCAATCACACCATTGCTGAGCTTGATCATCCCTTGGCGGAGGGCGACGAAGTCGCAGTTATGCCGCCCATGACCGGAGGCTGAAATGGTTCGCGTACAAACTGAAACCTTTGAGCCGGGCGCATTGCAGGCCGAACTGACCACCGCCGGGAAAGCCGGTGCCGTAGTCACCTTTACCGGACACGTCCGGGATTCCGAGGGTCTGTATTTAGAACACTATCCGGGCATGACCGAGAAGGTCATGGCGGATCTACGAGACCGTGCCATCGAACGTTTTGATTTAACCGATGCCGGTATCGTGCATCGAGTGGGCATGTTGCGGACCGATGAAGTGATTGTTTGGGTTGGGACCTGTTCGCGTCATCGCCAGAAAGCCTTTGAGGCGGCCTGCTTTATGATGGATACCCTAAAGAGCCAAGTGCCGTTGTGGAAAAAAGAAAACAACCAGTGGCTGGAACCGGGCGATCATGAGATCAAGAATTTGGAGAAGTGGAATGACTAATCCCTTGGATTGCGCGGTGTTAACCGTATCCGACACGCGGACCTTGGATCAGGACACCAGCGGTCAATATCTGCACGACGCACTCCTGGAAATGGGCCATCAGGTCGTCGCGCGCGAAATATTGCCCGACGAGGTGTATCAGATTCGAGCTCAGGTCTGCCAGTGGATTGCTCAGGCCAGTCCGCACGTCATCTTGATCACGGGCGGCACCGGTTTTAGCGGCCGCGATGGTACCGTCCAGGCGGTTAGGCCGATTTTGGACGAGCAGATTCCAGGATTTGGCGAGCTATTCCGTCAGCTCAGTTACGCCGATATCGGCAGCTCAACCGTTCAGTCCCGAGCCATGGCAGGGTTGTCGAATAATACCTTTGTGGGTCTGTTGCCAGGCTCGACTGGGGCCTGCAGATTGGCCTTCGAAAAGATTCTGCGCGAGCAATTGGATTCGACACACAAGCCCTGCAATTTCGTGAATTTGTTGCTGCGCGGTGACGCTCGTCGAGGGTCCGTCTAATCGTGCTTGAGGTCCGCGAGGCACAAGCGCAATTGTTGCAATCGATCATACCGATCGAACGTGCCACCGAATTCTTGCCGCTGGCCGGTGCGCTGGACCGGATCTGCGCGTCAGAGGTAAACGCCATTGCCGACAGTCCACCTTTCAGGCGCAGTGTGATGGATGGTTACGCGGTACGCGCCGACGACTTGCCAGGGCCCTTGCCGGTTGCGTTTGAACTGCCTGCGGGTAGCCCCGTTAGGGTATTGCCGCCGGGCCAGTGTGCGCGAATCTTTACCGGTGCACCGGTTCCCGATGGCGCCGATCGAGTTGTTCCTCAGGAAAACAAAATTGGCGAGCTGAACGGCGTGATTTTAGAGCCCAGCGGGCAGCCTTGGATTCGTCCGGTTGGCGATGACGTTCAGATCGGCCAAACGCTGGTTAAAAAAGGCCAAACACTCGGTCCCGTTGAGCTTGGATTGTTGGCGGCTGGCGGCCATGCACAGGTCGAGGTGTTGCGCCGATTAAAGGTGGCACTGATCACCACGGGTGATGAGCTCCGTCCTCCAGGAGAACCTTTAGCGCCGGGGCAAATACACAACGCCAATGGGCTGATGCTGGCCGGTTTGCTGAACAAGTGGGGAGTTGAGTGCGCCGTGCATCATGTTACCGATGACCGGGAGGGTATTCAGGCGCTGCTGTATGAGGCCGGTCAGGTTTCAGATCTCGTGATCACGGTGGGGGGTGTGAGTGTTGGTGAGCATGATCATATCCGACCTAGCATCGAGGCGCTGGGACGGATTGAAGCCTATCGTGTTCGCATGAAACCGGGTAAACCCTTTGCTTGGGGTCAGATCGGTGTAACGCCGATTCTGTGTTTGCCTGGCAACCCGGCCAGTGCAATGGCTGGCGCTTTATTGTTTGCTAAGCCGGTGATTCAGGCCCTGCGTTATCAGGCCACCGAGTCGTTTTCGTTTGCCGTGACTTCGTGCTTTGAAGTAGCGGCCGAGAGTCGCCGCCGTTTCCTGCGGGTGCGTTTGACTGATCGCGGGCTGGTACTGCATCCGAATCAAGACAGCGGAGCGCTAAGTCCTATGAGTTGGGCGAGCGGGTTGGCTGAAGTGGAACCCGAGCAAGCGGTCAGCCGAGGGCAAAACCTGACCTATCATCCCTTTGAAAGTCTGATCTAGAACACCGGTGACAGCAGCAGGGCGATAGGGATCACAATAGCCGATGCCATGTTGCTGATCAGGACCATGCTCGCGACCTTGGCGGGCTCTTGGTTGTAGCGCTCGGCCACCATAAAGTTCAGTACCGCCGGCGGCAGCGCTCCGAACAAAATAAACACACTGAATTGCATGGGTTCGAGCTGCAAGAAGGGTTGCAGCGCAAATACCAAAATTAAACCCGTCAGTGGAGTCAGGGCGCTACACCACAGCGCGATTGGCAGGTCATTCCATTTCACTGTGGCGATCCGGATGCCCAGCGCGAACAGCATCAGCGGAATGCAAATGTCACCCAGGAAATCAATGCCGGTATCAATCATGGAGGGCAGCTCAATGCCGAGCAGGTTCACGCTCAGTGCTGCAGCGGTGGCGATCAGGGTAGGAATGGATAAATCGTTGATGACCCGGGCCCTACGATCCAGCATGTAAAAACCGAGCGTGAAGTGCGACACCATTTCGATAACGAACAGAACAACCATGCCGGGTAGCGCCGCCTCACCAAAAGCCAGCAGCGCTAAGGGCAGACCTAGATTGCCGGTGTTGGTGAACATGACCGGCGGCACAAAGGTGCGATAGTCGTAGCCAAGCAGTCGGCCAATCGGCCAAACCAGCACCCCAGAACCGAGTATGACCAATAACCCTCCGATGGCCAGATCGGTGTAAGCAATCAGCTCAAATTGGGCGTCTGAAAACGACGAAAAGATCAGGATGGGGACAAACAAATCCATGTTGATCTGATTGGTCACCCGCATGTCTGGGTTCCGGTAGCGGGCATAGGCGGCACCCACTGCCACAATCAACAATACCGGCACCATGGTGCCGAGGATTCGTTCAAATACGTCCATTTACTCTGCCAGTAATACGATCAGCCGTTTTGGGCCGTGCACACCATAGGCGAGTACTTGGGCGATGTCAGCACTTTTAGATGGGCCGGAAATCATTAGCGCGTTGGTGGGCATGCCGTCCTGCCAATTCTGTGTGCACAACACCTCGGTGAAGGTGTTGGCAATGTCTTTGGCAAACAACAGGGCGATATGAATGGGCGGAACCAAGGAGAGCAGTCGAGGTTCGTCGATGCTCGGCCATAACAATAGCGAGCCTGTTTCGGCAATGCCACCGCGACAGGTGGTGAAGCCGGCCTGCACGTCGCTGAACAACTGGCCTTTCCAATCCTCGATATCGGCATCGTATCGACGCACTGCACAAGAGACTGCATCGGCGGCTTGATCCGGCAAAGCGCCCAAACCCAGCGTCAGATTTTCAATCTGCTCGGCGTCTACGACTCGGGCGAGGGTCTGAGTCCAATCATTTTCTGAACAACGAATAATCTCACCGTGCACGCTTTCTAGCTTTTCGGTGAAGCGCTCGAGTTTTTCCTGAGTGTCAAACTGCTTGTCCAGATGAACGCTAAGGTCTATCTCATTGTCGCTCGCGATCACATCATGTTGTAGGCGACTTAAAATTCGGTCTCGCGCGCTCATGACTCACGCTCCTTCATTAATTCATGCAGGGTCTTTTCAGCCAGTGCGGGTTTCACCCGGGTTTTGGTCCAGGGTCCCATGGCGGCTGAGGGCACTAAGCGGCGCAGACGAGTCGCCGCCAGTCCCATGGCCTTGTAAGCCCAGGGGGTGCGGTGGATCCATTTCCATGAGCCCCACACGACCGCCTCGTGTAGTTTGCGCAGGGCGCCCTGGCCGTAAACGGTCCCGGCTTGGTCGTTGCGGGTCGCCTCGTGACGCAACTCGCTAATTAGGCTAGGAATCGGAATGCGAACGGGGCAGGCTTCGCCACAGGCGCCGTTGAGTGAGCAAGCCGATAGCATTTCGCCTTGCTGGTCGATGCCATACTGCTGCGGGTTCAGAATTTGACCGATGGGGCCCGGATAGACCGTCCCGTAGGCATGGCCCCCAATACGAGTGTAAACCGGGCAATGATTCATGCAGGCGCCGCAGCGGATGCACTTCAAGGTGTCTTGCATCCGTTCGTCCTGATAGATCTTGCTGCGGCCATTGTCCAGTAGCACCAAGTGAACTTCCTGTGGGCCATCACGCTCGCCTTCTCGGCGAGGGCTGGAAATCATGTTGAAGTAGGTGGTGGCATGTTGACCGGTCGCGCTGCGGGTTAATACCGAGTAGAGCGGCGCTACATCGGATAGGCTGGGAACGACTTTTTCAATGCCCGTGATCGCAATGTGCACCGGCGGGACCGTGGTGGTCATCCGGCCGTTGCCTTCGTTTTCGACCAGACAGAGTGTGCCGGTTTCGGCAACCGCAAAATTCACGCCACTGATGCCCACGGCGGCGGTTTCAAATTTGCTACGCAACACTTTGCGAGCGATGGCGGTCAGTGTGTCGACATCCTCGGTGTATTCGACCCCCGGAATTTTTTCGGCAAAGAGTTCGGCAATTTCTTTTTTGTTTTTGTGGATCGCCGGCATGATGATATGGCTAGGCGTTTCGCCATCAATTTGGACAATGTACTCGCCCAGGTCACTCTCAAGCGCTTCGATATCGTGTTTGGCGAGGTAGTCATTCAGATGGCATTCCTCAGACACCATCGATTTGCCCTTGATCACATGTTTGGCGTCGTGGCGCTGGCAGACCTCCAAAATAATCTCGTTCGCCTGGGCAGGAGTTTCGGCCCAATGCACCTGAATCCCATTTTTTTGGCACTGCGACTCAAGTTGTACCAGTTTTTCGGCCAGGTGATTGAGCGATCGACGACGGATGGCGCCGGCTAAATCCCGTGCCCGCTCAAGCTCGTCCTGATCCGGAAATTGTGCAGCGCGACGTTCTCTAAGGCTGTCCATGGCTTGTCGAAAATTAAAGCGAAGTGTTGGGTTTTTCAGCGCAGTCTTTGCTGCATCGGTAAAATTGACGGCGGTATTCATTGCACACGCTCCCAAATGAAATCGTACAGATGGCTGCTATCCAGTTGGATGCCTCGCTTTTCTAGCGTGCCAGACAGGTTCATTAGGCAGCCTGAATCGCCACACACAAACCGATCGGCGCCGGCAGCCGCCAAATGGGTCGTTTTGTCTTCGGCCATGGCGGCCGAAATTTCAGGCTGTTTGACCGAAAAAGTACCGCCAAAGCCGCAGCATTCGGTTTCGTACTTAGGAACTTCGACCGTAACGTTCTTTAACATGCCCAGTAGCGTCTTGCCCTGTTCGGCCACGCCCATTTCACGGCGAGCGCTGCAACTGGTGTGCACCACCACCGTGGTTGGCTCGCCTTGATCTTCTAGGGTGACGTTTAGGTGATCAATTAAATATTCACCCAATTCGTAGGTCCGAGCAGCCAGCTCGGTTGCGCGCGCTTCATGGTCGGTGCCTTTTAATAGCTCAGGCCAGTGATGCTTGATCATTCCGGCACAACTGCCCGAGGGCACGACCAAATCGAAGGGCTGATCAAATAGCGCTAACTGCTGAATCGCTACATTCTGCGCCTCATCACGAAATCCGCTGTTGAAAGGAGGTTGCCCACAGCAACTTTGCTCCTGTGGATAGTGAACGCGAGCTCCGAACCGTTCGAGTAACTGAATTCCGGCCATACCCGCCTGAGGGTAGAACAGGTCTACGAGGCAGGTCCCGAAATAATAGATGTCGCGCATAGAGGCTCTCAAAAAAATTGGTCTGACCAATTCATCATAAGCGGAAGTCTGGTATAACACCAACGATTCGACTTTGATCCAGAGAAATAAGTTTTTATGCCATCGACCGCCCGCGTTTCTGACACCATTGTTGATCAGTTAGAGGCCATGATCTTGGAGGGTACCCTTCAGGCAGGCCAGCGATTGCCGACCGAGCGGGCTTTGGCCGAGCGATTTGAAGTGTCGCGCCCCAGTGTTCGAGACGCCTTGCAGAAACTGGGTGCGCGTGGATTGGTTCGCCGGCAGCAGGGTGGGGGAACCTATGTTGCTGACGGTGTCGGTGCCAGCTTTACCGATCCTTTGTTAGAGCTCTTAAGTCAAGATCCCAACTCGGCCAATTCGGTGATTGAATTTCGTCACGCTCTAGAGGGTTTGGCGGCGCGCTTGGCTGCTGAGCGCGGGACGGCTGAAGATCGTGAACTCATTCTGCGAAAGTTCGATGAATTGCAGCGTCTTCAGGCTGAAGGGAGCCTGGAAGAAGAGGCGGCTGCGGACGCCGAATTCCACTTGGCTATCGCCGAGGCGGCGCACAACCCTGTGCTCTTGCACGTCATGCGAACCATGTTTCTCTTGCTAAGAGACAATATTGTAGGCAATCTTGGAAGTATGGAGCGGGGTTCCGAGCCCCGCCAACGAATTCGCGAACAGCATGAAAACATGCTCAAGCACATCGTGTTATCGCCCGACCCAGAACAAGCACGGGCCAGCGCGCGAGAACACCTCGAGACCGTCGGAGATATGGTCCGAGATAACATAGCCGCCGAAGAGCGGCAGAGAACATCCCAAAGGCGGGACCTTTTTAAGCCATAAAAACCGGCGAAAAGGGTCTGGAATAAACGAGCGCTCTGGCCACAAGCCAGCGAGTGCTTTGAAACTATTCGACTAGGGAGTTTGGGCATGGCTAACCATCCTGACAACACAGATTTAGACCCCGTAGAAACCCAAGAATGGGTCGATTCATTCGAATCCGTCCTTCGACACGAAGGCGTAGACCGCGCGGGATATCTTCTTAAACGGCTCGTGAATCGCGCATCTCAGGTGGGAGCTCAGGTCCCCGTTGCGCTGACCACTCCTTATCGTAATACCATCCCTGCCAGCGAACAGACCCCGATGCCGGGCGACTTGTTTATGGAGCGTCGGATTCGTTCATTGGTGCGCTGGAACGCACTGGCCATGGTCATGCGTGCGGGCAAGAGTGGAGACGACCTTGGCGGTCACATCGCCTCTTACCAGTCGGCGGCAACCCTGTACGAGATTGGCTTCAACTACTTTTGGAAAGGCCCGAATCATCCTGAAGGGCCTGACCTCATTTATTATCAGGGCCACGTTAGCCCAGGCATGTATGCGCGTTCGTTCCTGGAAGGGCGCTTTAGTGCAGAAGACCTAGATAATTTCCGTCGTGAAGTGGATGGCAAAGGTCTGTCGAGTTACCCCCATCCTTGGTTGATGCCCGACTACTGGCAATTTGCTACGGTTTCGATGGGCTTGGGGCCGCTGCAGGCAATTTATCAGGCGCACGTGATGCGTTACATGGAAAACCGTGAACTGAAGCCTGCGACCAGTCAAAAAGTCTGGGCTTTCTTGGGCGACGGTGAAATGGACGAACCTGAATCCTTAGGTGCGATTTCGCTGGCAGGCCGTGAAAAGCTCGACAACTTGGTGTTCGTCATCAACTGTAACTTGCAGCGTTTGGACGGCCCGGTTCGGGGTAACGGCAAGATCGTTCAAGAACTGGAAGGCGTATTCCGCGGTGCCGGATGGAACGTGGTGAAATGCCTATGGGGCCGTCACTGGGATCCGCTGTTTGATAAAGACACTAAGGGTCTATTGCAAAAGCGCATGGACGAGATTGTCGATGGCGAATTGCAGAACTGCAAAGCCAACGGTGGCGCCTATACCCGTGAACACTTCTTTGGCACCGATCCGGAATTGCTCAAGATGGTCGAGCACATGTCAGACGAGGAAGTCGGCAAGCTCAACCGCGGTGGTCACGATCCTTATAAAGTTTACGCGGCCTACGCTGCCGCCAGTGCGCACAAAGGCCAACCTACCGTCATCTTGGCCCAAACCGTGAAAGGCTACGGCATGGGCAGTGCAGGCGAGAGCCGCAACCCGGCGCACCAGTCGAAAAAACTGGATGCCGAAAACCTGCGCCTGTTCCGTGATCGCTTTGCATTGCCTATCACAGATGAGCAGTTGGAAGAGCTGCCTTACTACACGCCTGGCCCGGACAGCGCTGAAGTTCAGTACATGAAAAAAGCGCGTGAAGAGCTGGGTGGTTTCCTGCCTGCTCGCGATAATAGCTTTGCGGGTATTGAGGTACCGGGCATTGAGAAATTCAGTGCTCAAACCAAGGGCACGGGCGAGCGCGAAATTTCGACCACCATGGCCTTTGTGCGTATGTTGGCGACCATCGTCAAAGACAAGCAGATTGGTAAGTACGCGGTTCCGATTGTGCCCGATGAAGCCCGTACCTTTGGTATGGAAGGTATGTTCAAGCAGGTGGGCATCTACTCAACTGAAGGGCAGAAGTACACGCCTCACGATGCGGACATGGTCTTGAGCTAC
>JAAXJV010000138.1 GCA_012269655.1 Pseudomonadales bacterium | reverse complement strand
CCAGCCCGGGTGTCTCTTTGTGCGCGACGACTCGCAATCCGTTCACGCTGCCATCCATGTTGATAGCCAAAATCATATCAATCGGCCCGGAGTAGCCATCGTTAGCGCGAACTGGTACGGCGTAAGCCACCAACTCACCCTTCTGAATCGCCGGCGTCATTTCCCAGTTCTCGGCTTGTCCTAGAGCCTGCGCGGGGGGCAACTCAACTTGGGACCCCAGCAAATCATTGTCATGGGCAGGCAACACTTCGCTTAACGCGGCGACGGCAACGGCTTTTTGATTGCGGGTAATTTGCTCATCCGTGGCTTGATAAGTCAATGCGACCGAGCCTGCCGTCACCAGCCCAAACAGTGACAGCGCAACGGCACCGCGACTAATCAATGTCATCATCATGACCGTTTCTCCAACACAGGTCCTCGGCGGGCAGCTTTGTGACCGTAGATTTTAGGCCGGGTGTATTGGTCCAGAAGCGGAGCACATAGGTTCATCAGCAGAACCCCAAAGGCGACCGCGTCTGGATAGCCGCCGTAAGTTCGAATGATCCAGGTCAACAGCCCTGCACCGAATCCAAAGGCCAGTCGGCCCCGGGGGCTGGTTGCGCCGCTGACGGGATCGGTCACGATGAAAAATGCGGCAAACACCGTCGCCCCTGCCGTCAGATGCAGGCTCAAGGGCACGAACTGATCGCTGTCATATCCAAATAGGCCGGCGGGTAAGGCAATCCCGATCAACAAGCCAACTGGCGCATGCCAATAGGTGATGCGTTTGGCGATCATAATCATACCGCCGACGAGCCAAGCGGCCGCAAGCCAGGTCCAAAGTCCCGTAAGGCTCCCGCCAAATACGGCTTCTTGACGGATCTCCGCTTCGGTAAAGCGGGTTGCCATGTCTTTGTAGCGATCCAGAGGCGTTGCACCGGAGTAACCATCGGCTCCCATAAATTGTGCCGTTAGACTTTGTGACCATGAGGGTGTCTGCGTCGGATCGACCCAGGTGGTACTCATCGCAATGGGAAAGCTGATCAGCAAAGTGGCATAGGCAACCATGGCAGGATTGAACGGGTTATGACCTAAACCGCCAAAAAGTTGTTTGGCCAGCCCTACGGTGAGGACAGCGCCCACCATGGCGATCCAGAAGGGGGCCAGTGGAGGTAACGACAATCCAAGCAGCGCGCAAGCCACGACAGCGCTTAGATCTTTGATCGCTGGGCCCGGATTGCGTCCGCGTGCACGCAAAATGCCCCATTCGGTGAGTACTCCAGTCGCGATGCACAGAGTTAAATTAATCAGTACACCGACGCCAAAGCCATACAGCATTACTAGGGTGCCCGGTATCAATGCCAACAGAACCCAACCCATCACCTGTTCGGTGCTGCGCGGTAGCGTTTTGTGAGGGGAGGCATGGCCGATCATTCTGAGGCCTCACGTTTTTTACGAGTCCGTTCCAAGGCGGCCTGAACCGCCGCCTTTCGAGGGTCCTCGCCCTGTTGAGCTTGTTCTATTTGTTTGGCACGCGCTGCACGCTTGGCCGCTCGTGCGGCTTGCTCGGCCTCTAAACGCGTTTGACGGGCTTCGAATCGTATCCGTGCACGATCCGATTTTACTTGGTCCAACTGGCGCTGACGCAAGGTGTCTTTGCCGTGCCGGTAGTAACTCACCAAAGGAATGTGGCTGGGGCAAACGTAGGCGCAGGCACCGCATTCGATGCAGTCCATCAGCCCTTCGGCTTGCGCTCGCTCCATGTCATGGCCTTGGATCTGCCAAAACAGGGTTTGAGGTTGTAGCGCAACCGGGCAGGCCACGGCGCATTCACCACACCGAATACAGGGTTGTTCAGCCGGGACTGCAGGAATTTCTGAGGCGCCCGCTAACAGCAAACAGTTTGTGGTTTTCAGAACGCCTGCGGAGGTGTCGAGCACCTCAAAGCCCATCATGGGTCCGCCCATGATAGTGCGCGCTGGAGCGGCCGTTTCGCCGGTCGCTTGATCGATACAGTGTTGAATGGGAGTGCCTAAGGCCATCCAGCGGTTGCCAGGGTCCTGTGCAGCTTGACCCGTTAGCGTCACCAACCGATGTGTCAATGGCCGACCGCGCAGCACGGCATCGGCGACCGCCACCAATGTGGCAGGGTTGTGCATGTGATAGCCCAGCGCAGCAGGACGCTGACCGGCGGGAATTTCCTCGCCTGTGATCAGTTGGATAAGTTGTTTTTCGCCCCCGCTGGGGTATTTGGTCGGGCAAACCCAAATGGTGGCGTCGAGGTCTGTATGGGCTGCGAGTGCTTGCTCCATGGCAGCGGTGGCCTCGGGTTTATTGTCTTCAATCCCAATCCAAAGC
>JAAXJV010000110.1 GCA_012269655.1 Pseudomonadales bacterium | reverse complement strand
TTCAGTACGCGTTGACGGCGTGCTTTACCTGCAACTGCCATCAGGCGTTCACCCTGAAAGGGCCGCCAAACACCGGCAAAAAATGCCGGCTTGGACATGGAAAACCAGGTCGGAGAGCGGGGTGGCTCGGCAAATCGATCAAAGGGCACTAGGCAGCGGTATTCCGGTTCGAGTAGAAAGGGGCGGTTGACTCGCTGCCACCAAGGGCTGGCTAGGTTACGAATGTTTGTGATAACTCCAGCGCCTTTTTTGATTTCAGGAAACCCCCAGCGGGCCTCGACCAAGGCCAGTTCATCACCGATTTGACGAATGATTTGTGCGTCTTGATCCGGATAAATGTCGGCTGGCTGCAGTCGAGTTTCGTCGGCCCAATCCAGTTCAAGCGATTTTAGTGCCCCATGCAGCGCATTGGTTTCGCCATAGGTCGCGTAACGATTGCACATTACAACTCGTCGCTAGGCACAGGGATCAAGCCAGGCGCAATCGCGCCGGCCAGCACCGCAATGTGCCAGTTTTGTTGCCACTGAATTTGCCAGGGTTCCAGCTCACCCTTAGGCTCTAGGGGTAGGCGAATTACATCGCCATTAATGATTTTTTGATTCAGATCTTGGGTAGTCATTCAGGTAATACTCCTGTTTGCTCCAATCCTGTCGGTTCAATACTTGCCCATCTCGGCGAACCTGTTCAAGTGCCTTGATATCCAGTTCCGCCGAGACCCATTGAGGCGAGTCATAGCAGGCCTGATTCAAAATACCGTCTTCAGGAAAGCCTCGATCAATTGGACCGTAAATTCCAGCGCGTCCGATATTTTCATCAACGGCTGGAGACCAGTCCGCCACGCCCACCGTTGGTGAATGCAGCACATAGCATTGGTTTTCCATCGCTCGTGCACGTGCGCCGATGGCCACTCTGTTGAATCCAGCTTGGGTGTCAGTGCAACTGGGGGCCAGTAGAATTTCGCACCCAGCCTGGGCCAGTTGGCGACCCAGCAGGGGGAACTCCGCGTCATAGCAGGTAATGACGCCCAAGGACCCCAATTCAGTCTGGATCGGTTGCAGTTTTGCACCAGGATTAATGAACCACTGCTCATTTTCAAAGCGAGTCATGATGCATTTGTCCTGAAAGCCAGCCAGGCCCGCGGGCTCAAAGACATGGACGCGATTGACGTGTCCATGATCGACTTCGACGGGAAAGCTGGCGGCGGCAATGACTTTATTGTGTCGTCTGGCCAATTCTTGATGCAGGGCTATCCAGTTAGGCATTAATCCTTGCATCGCCTTTAATTGGCGTTGCAGGTCGGAATACACCTCGGGGCCAAACAAAGACGTCAGTTCCATGGCGGCGTATTCTGGGAATAGGACCAATTCGGCATCTCCGGCATTGGAAATCCATTCCTCGAGTTTGTCCGCAAAGGATTCGAAACGCTCAAAATAGCCAATGGCGTATTGGCTGGTGGCCACCTTCATCGAGTTCGTGTCCAAAAAGTCAGGCTGTGATCCGTCTCAGCGGGCTGATCCAGATCCTGCCATTTAAAGTTTGCGGTCAGCTCCGCTTGTTGCTGATAACCACGTCCTTGCCAAAAGGCATGCAGATTGCGGTAGTTTTTTGGCCGTAGTGGATGCGAATCGGAGCGATCAACCGCGCAAAAACAAAGCTGTCGGTATTCGCTGGCATGCGCTTCGCGATGATCAAAAAATGCATGCCCCAGGCCTTGGCCGCGAAATTCGGGCAATAACACTGATTCACCAAAGTAAAACCAGTTTTCAGGATCATCGAAGGGGGCTTGGAACTCGGCCTCGGCTTCAATCAGCGGTAACCCTGTCGAGGCGCCAATGACACGTCCTTGATTGCGAGCAATCACGACCACCGCGTTGGGGCTGTCGGCGTAGGTTTTCAGGTAGCCCCGTTCGTAGGTCAAATCCCCGTCGTATAGGTAGGGAAACTCTCGAAACACTTGAATCCGGAGGTGGGCCAGCTCGTCCAGCACATTCAGTACATCCGAGCCGGTGAGTCGAGTGACGTCATTCATGGTTGCCGGCGACTTGGCGGATCCAATCCTGCAGGTTGTAGTAATTCGTAACGCGAGAAATCAGACCGTCTTGGATTTCGAAAAAAGCGCCCGCAGGCAAATCGTATTTCTGGCCCGTGGCAGGCGGCAGGTCATCGTCTGTAGCCAGATACTCCCCCAGTACACGGAACTCGGCCGAGGCTCGGTTTCCTGAGCCATTAACACAGACCTCAATATCGACAATCTGCTCGCGATAATGCGCATTCATCCGATCCATAACTGCACTGAACGCGAGCTTGCCGTCTTCGCGATGTCCTTGGTTAATGTCATGCAC
>JAAXJV010000166.1 GCA_012269655.1 Pseudomonadales bacterium | reverse complement strand
CCCGAGCAGGAATGCTGTGCGGACCACGCTCGTTCGCTTCACTGGGCTGTGGGGCTGGGGGTCGGCATGCGGTCGGGCTGCCTCAGCCACGCCTTATTGACTGCTGAGGCAATTCAATCCGATGGTTTAAATTTAGTGGGATGGGTAGCGAACCGGGTGGATCCCCATCAGGCGGTTTTTGAACAAAATCTAGAGACACTAAGAAAGCGCCTCTCGGCGCCTTTATTAGGTGTGGTGCAATACAGCGACCAGCCGTTTGAGCAAGTGGCCGAGCAGCTAAGTTGGCCCGAGTAATCAGGCCTTAAATGCTTGACGCAGTTGTGCGTATTCCGCCAACTGCAATCGAGGACCGAAGGTCTCCACCACGCGTGCGGCAACCTGACAGCCAAACTTGGCGCAATCTGCGTAATCCCACCCGCTCAATAGGCCATGCACAAAGGCCCCGGCAAAGGCATCCCCCGCTCCATTAGTGTCGACTGCATGGGCCACTTCACCTGCGACAGAGGTCCGTTGGTCGCCTTGAACCACCAGGGCGCCATTTTCACCTAGAGTGACCACAACATTCTCACAAATCGGTCGTATGGCTTCTAGCGCAGCATCCAGATTGTCTGTGCCGGTAAAGATTTGAATCTCTTCTTCGTTGCTAAACAGCAGATCTAATCCGTCGCCGAATAACTCATCCAACTGGGGTTTGAAATACTGAGTCAGCCCGGGATCTGAAAATGTGCCAATCACCATCAGTCCCTGCTCACGAGCCATTTTCTTGGCCGCGATGGCCGTTGCCCGGCTGATATCTGAGGTAATTAGATAACCCTCTAGATAAATTGCACGGGAATTGGCAATCACTTCGGGATCCAGACTGTCGAGACCCAAATCACCGGTCACACCCAGAGAGGTGTTCATGGTGCGCTCTGCGTCGGGCGTGACCATTACAAAGCAACGACCGGTTACGCCAGGCTTCATGTGCTGGTCAGCGTTGGTATCGACGCCGGCGGCCTGCATATCTTTGACGTAGAAATAACCGTTCTCATCGTCTGCAAGTTGGGCGGCGTAATAGGTCCGACTGCCCATGGCCGCGGCCGCCACGACGCTGTTCGCGCCGCTTCCGCCAGCGGCTTTGCTGGCTGGGCCCTGTCGTTCGGTCATGGTGCCGAGCACGACGTCAGCCCGATCCGGTTCGATTAAGGTAGTTAGGCCTTTTTCGATGGCGAGTTCGTCAAGCAACGCATCGGTTGTATGAAATTCATGATCCACCAGCGCATTGCCCAGTCCGAACAAATCGTATTTCATGATCTATATTACCGCCGCGATTGCATCACATAGCGGATTGAGGTTGGTCGGCGTGATAGCTGCCACGTTAATGCGGCCGCTACGAACGGCATAAACGCCAAACTCATCCTTCAGGCGATCCACCTGCTCGGGCGAAATGCCAGCAAAGCTGAACATGCCGTTTTGCTGGCTGATAAAGCTGAAGTCCTGCGCAACTCCGCGGCTGGTTAGCCCCTCGGTTAAACCGGTACGCATATCAGCAATGCGTGAGCGCATAGCCGTCAGCTCGTGCTCCCACTGTGCGGTCAACTCATCGGACTCGAGGATCGTGGCTACGATTGAGCCGCCGTGGCTAGGAGGGTTTGAGTAGTTTGAGCGGATTGAAACCTTCACGTGGCTAAAGGCTGCGTCCGCAGCGTCGCCATCCGTATCGATTAGCGTTAAGGCACCGATTCGTTCGTTGTACAAGCCAAAGTTCTTAGAAAACGAAGCGGCAACCAGCAGAGGAAGTTCTTCGGCTACCAATGCCAACAACCCTTGGCGATCTTCTGCTAAACCATGACCAAACCCTTGGTACGCGAAATCCACCAGCGGCAACCAGCCCTGACTTTTTGCACTGGCGGCAATCTGCTTCCAAATGCCCAGGTCAGGATCAACGCCCGAGGGGTTGTGGCAGCAACCATGCAGCACAACGACGTCGGTTTCTTTTACTTGGCTTAGGTCGTCAAACAAGCCCGTCTGATCCATGCCTTTCGTGGTGGCGTCATAGTAGCGGTAAACCTGAGTGGTCAAGCCGGCTGCTTCAAAGATCGCTTTGTGGTTTGCCCAGGTTGGATTTGAGATCCACACGGTCGCATTTGGGTTGGATTTGGCGATGAAGTCTGCTGCGACTCGCAGTGCGCCAGTTCCCCCTGGCGCCTGAGCCGTTTTTACTCGAGCATCGCCAATCAATGCATGGTCGCTTCCGAGCAACAGAGCTTGGGCTAACTTAGGCAAGCTGGCGTGACCGGCAATACCCAAATAGGACTTGCTGGTTTCATTAGCCAACAAGAGTTCCTCAGCCGTCTTTACGGCGGCCATGATCGGTGTGCGCCCTTGCTCATCCTTGTAGACACCAACGCCTAGGTTGATTTTGTCTGAGCGGTCGTCAGCATTGAACGCGTCGTTCAGGCCTAGAATTGGGTCGGCAGGTGCAGGGGAGAGGGCGTACATAAGAGGCTCCTGTGGAAATACGCAGTCAATCAATGGCGCGCAAGTCTACACTCTCAGTCGGCATGGCGCGAATCATTAGCAGGCGCAGTCTATCGGTTGGACCTCGCCGCCTTTACATCAGAGATTAGAGAGAGGATATTGAGCGGTGACTTAAGCCCAGTTCAAAATTGTAGGTAAGGGATCTGCCTTGGAAAACGAAGAAAAACAACCCGGTTCAAATGCACCCTCCCACGTCGTGGGTGTGGGTGCCTCGGCAGGTGGCCTAGAAGCACTCGAAAAACTGTTCAGTGAGATGCCAACAAACCTCGGTTTTGCTTACGTTATCGTCCAGCACCTGTCACCGGATTTTGAATCTTTGATGGACGAGTTGTTGGCGCGTCACACGCGTTTGTCCATCCACCGCGTCATTGATGGAATGGAAGTGCTGGCCGATTCGATTTACTTGATCCCACCACGCAAGGAAATGATCATTTCCGAAGGTAAATTATTACTGACGGATCGTGATCCAGCCCCCGCCTTTACCTTACCGATTGACATGTTTTTCCGTTCTTTAGCCGATGATTTCGGTCCGCGCGCCATTGGTGTGGTGCTCTCGGGTACCGGTACGGATGGCACACGTGGCGTCTTGGAGATTAAGAAGAGTGGTGGCTTGGTGTTGGTTCAGTCGCCGGAAACAGCCAAGTTTGATGGTATGCCGCGCAGCGCGGTGGGCACTGGCGTGGCGGATAAAATCCAAGCACCCGAGTTGATGGGCGCAACTTTGAATGCGATTTCCAACGCCTCGCCTAGTTTTGGGTCGCTATCGCTAGCCGAAAATGATCAAGCAGACGCCAGTCCTCATGGGCGAATTTTAGTGATGTTGCGCGAACGCTATGGCATCGACTTTACCCTTTACAAGCCAGGAACCATTGGCCGACGAATTGAGCGTCGTATGGCGATCCGCAATATCGGGTCGTCGAGTGATTATCTGACTCGACTTTCAGAGGACGATGAAGAGCTCGAAAACTTATATCGAGATTTGCTAATCGGTGTAACCGAATTCTTGCGTGATCCTCAGGCATTCGAAGTGCTGTACTCCAACGTGTTGGAGGACATGGCCGAAAAGTTATCCAATGAACGTAGCCTGCGGATCTGGACCCCAGGCTGTGCGACCGGCGAAGAAGCTTATTCCTTGGCTCTGATGTTGCACGAGTTGGCCACGGCAAAGAATAAACCCCTGAACGTGAAAATCTTTGCCACTGACCTTCATCCAGGGGCGTTAGAGGCCGCGGGTGCCGGCTTATATCGTAAAGAGGCGCTCAGCAACATCTCAGAAGAGCGTCTGGACCGATACTTCATTCCGCAGTCTGACGGTCATACCTATCGCATATCGCCGGAATTGCGTCGTATGGTTGTGTTTGCGCCTCAGAACGTCACCAAGGATCCGCCGTTTACAAAGATTGACCTGCTGAGTTGCCGAAATCTGCTGATTTATTTGCAGCAACATGTTCAGGACAAGATTCTGTCGCTGTTCCATTTCTCACTGAACAAAGGTGGCGTGCTGTTTTTGGGGCCCAGTGAAACAGCGGGTGTATTGGAATCAGAATTTGATACCGTGGATCGGCATTGGCGGATCTACCGTAAACGCCGCGATGCTCGTTTGACCTCGGTCAGCCGTTTCCCAATGACCTCGCTGAACACCTTGGCAGGCGTCGCGCCGCATAACCAACATCTGCCGACCGAGGCGATCGATATTCCCAGATCGCCACAGTCCGAGACGATCCGTCTGTTAAAGACCTACGATGCTTTGCTGGACATGTATATGCCTGCAGGTTTCTTGGTCGATCTTCACGGCAATATCATTCACGTCTTTGGTGATGTCGGCCCGTATACTCGTCCGTTGCTCGGACGGCCAACGGTTGATCTGTTGGATATCTTAGTTGACGAGCTGCGTATTGCAGCAGGAGCCGGTATCCAACGCGCCGCAAAGGAGCGAGCGGTCGTGTCCTATGGCGGTATTCGCGTAGGATCCGAGGAAGACGGTCAATTAGTCACGGTAACCGCTCGCCGAGTGCAAGGAAGCCGAGGTGCCGAAGAAAGCCGCGCCGAGCATATCTTGGTGACCGTGGCACCTTCAGAACCGATTCCTTTGCTGCCTGACGGCGAGCTCGATGACCCGGGTTCCGTCTTGCCGATTGAGTCATTGGATATTTCTGAAGAGGCCCGTGAGCGCATCAGTGCCTTGGAGTACGAGCTGCGTTATACCAAAGAGCACCTTCAGGCGACTAACGAAGAACTCGAAACTTCAAACGAAGAACTTCAGGCCACCAACGAAGAGATGATGGCCTCGAACGAGGAACTCCAATCCACCAACGAAGAATTGCACTCGGTCAACGAAGAGTTGTACACGGTGAACTCGGAATACGAGCGCAAAATTTCAGAGCTGACGCGTTTGACCGCGGATATGGATAACCTGCTGCACAGTACGGATGTGGGCACGGTATTCGTAGACAAAGAAGCGCGTATTCGGAAATACACCCCTGCGGTGGCCAGCACCTTTAGTTTTATTCCTCAGGATATTGGCCGCCCCATCGACCACTTTGCGCATCGTATTCGCGATCCAAAGATGATGGAGCGCATCCGCTCTGTTTTGGAGACGGGCGAGGGGGTCGAGCGTGAGGTTCAAAACCGAGCAGGCGATTGGTTACTGATGCGCATACTGCCTTACCGAACGGAAGATGCAGAAATGGAAGGTGCCGTGGTGACCTTGGTCGATGTGAGTCAGCTCAAAGAGGCAGAGAAACAGTCCGAGCAAACCATGCGCGACCTAAGAGCTTCTAACCAAGAGCTGCAGCAGTTCGCTCATATCGTAAGCCATGACCTTAAGGCTCCGATTCGCCACATCCACTCACACTGTCTCCAATTGAAAGAAGATTTGGTGGGCCAAAAATCTGACACCATCGAGCTGTTAGACCGCACAACATCCAGCGCCAAGCACATGATTGGGCTGATTGAAGGTTTGTTGGCTTACAGCCGAGTTGGCGGCGGTGGTTCGGAGATGATCCCGACAGATTTGGATGGCGTGTTCCAAACGGTTGTTCAGCAAATGCAGGATGAAATCGATAATGCGGACGCCGTCGTGGTTTCAGATCCACTACCGACAGTGAAAGGCGACAAAATACAGCTCGTTCAGTTGTTCCAGAACTTGATTGAGAACGCCTTGAAATTCCGTTCAAAAGAGCGACCTCGTGTTTACATGTCGGTCAAGCCTCGCGGAAGTCATTGGGTGTTTTCAATACAGGACAACGGCATTGGAGTTGATCCCAAGTTCGCCGAAAGTATTTTTGAAGTGTTCCGCCGGCTACACGATTCAGAAACCTATTCCGGTACCGGTATGGGCTTGGTCATTTGCCGCAAGGTGGTTGATCGCCACGGCGGACGAATTTGGTTGGATCGTCGTGGGGGTATGGGGTCTACCTTCGTATTCACCTTGCCTATGTTGGAAGGTGATAGCGCGGCGGATCAGGATCTGCAAGATCAGCCTCTGGATCAAATCGTCGAAGAGCTCCAGTCTGACGGAGCTGACTAGGGCTTATGCGCCACCAGCGTCGCTCTAAGCGGTGCTGGATGGCCTTCAACTGTCCTGCGCAAGTCGTTGGGATCCAACGCGTCGATCAAACTTTGCGGGCCGCTCCAGCGAGTAGCGCGTTGTTCGGTAGGCTCAGTCCAATTCACATCGACACATTCAATCTGACTGAATCCACATCGCTCCAGCCATCGTGTTAGTGCTCGAACCGATGGGACAAACCAACAGTTGCGCATCCGGGCATAACGATCATTTGGCACTAGGATCTGCTGATCGTCGCCTTCAATAACCAGGGTTTCGAGGATGAGTCTTCCCCCAGAGGACATTTGGTCCTTTAGCTGTGTCAGGTGATCGATCGGGCTGCGTCGGTGATACAGCACCCCCATGCTGAGTACTAGATCAAAATGTTCACTGGCGTCTAAGGCCTCTAGAGGGATGGGCCAAAATTCAATTCGCTTGTCCTTTGCATACCGTTGAAGCGCGGCAAATTGGACGGCGAACAAAATCGAAGGGTCGACGCCCAATACATTCTGACACCCCGCCTGTAACAGTCTCCACATGTGATAACCACTGCCACAGCCTACATCCAGGGCGTGATTGACCCCTGCAGGCACATGCTCTTGAATGCGATTCCATTTCAGATCACTTCGCCATTCGGTATCCAGTGAAGTTTCAAAGAACTGATAGGGCCCCTTGCGCCAGGGCTTTAATTGTTCAAGCACTGAAATCAGTTGGGCCTCATCATAAGCGGCGGTGCCTCGCGGTCCGACCCAGCGAGTAAGTTCAAAAGAGTCAACCGGCAAGTCAGGAAGTTGCTGCAATGCCGCCACCCAACGGGGCAAGTTGCCATGACGCAACCAAGGTTCGAAATCGACTTGTTCGGCTAGCCTTTTTAATTCAGGGGATTCCGCCGGCCATCCATCGAATTGCCATGGGAAACGGTTAGGGGAGGCGCTCACTTAATTGCAATCCACGCCATAAAGTTTAGCGTTTGAAACCAGCAGCGAACCGTGGCGAAGCCGGCCTTGCGTAATCGAGCCACATGATCCTCAGGTGTTTCAGGCACCAGTACGTTTTCTAGTGCCGTGCGCTTCTGGGCAATTTCGAGTTCGGAATAACCATTGGCGCGTTTGAAATCCCAATAGCACTCCTGCGCCCACTCCGCCTGCTCGGGGTCGTCAAAAGTGACTTTCTCGGCAAGCAACAAAACCCCACCCGGCCGTGTGTTGCGATAAATTCGCTCGACCAGCTCGGCTCGAGACTCAAAAGGTAGAAACTGTAGAGTTAAATTTAAGACGCTGACGCTGGCATTTTGGAGGGGCTGCGTTAATACGTCGCCATGAATCAATTGAATGGGGCGGTCATGTTCACTGCGCGATTCGCTCAAAAAATTGCGCGCCCGTTCAATCATAGGTTGAGAGTTGTCGATCGCTAGAATTCGTGTGCCTGGGGCCTGCACATGACGGGCCATGCTGAGCGCTGTCGCACCTAGACTGGTGCCCAGATCGTATAAATGACTATCGGATTGTGCATATCGAGCAGCCAGCAGTCCCGCGCCACCCACCATCTGCCCATATCCTGGCACGCTGCGACGGATCATGTCGGGAAATACTTGGGCCACGTCATCGTTAAATTGAAATGGGCCCAAATTTTCAAAAGGTGAGGCGAATACAGCATCTTTCATCCCACCATTGTAAGGGCATCGTGGGTGAAATGCCGCAACTCTGTGGCGGAGCGATGAACAGCGAGTTGATCTGGGCCACATTTTGCCGCCGGTGACTTTGTTAGCATCTTGGGATGAATGACCTTCAGTGGCTCTATTGGGACCGACAAAGTGCCCTGCACAATCCGCGGCAACAGCGCGTAGTCGAGGTGGTGCGGGCGCTTGCTATCACGCCCACTCAACTCGAGCGGTTTCTGATGCTTGAACCCGGGCAATTAACCCCCTGGTGCCGCGGTGATTTAGCTAACCGCTATGCGGCCATGCGTTTGGTTCGGATCCATCGAGTGGTTGCACGTAACCGAGCTTATCTCCCAGCCCGATATGAAATGAGTGAGTGGATGAGGAAAAAGCTTGTTGATGGTCAGTCGGCGTTAGACGTGTTGCGTGATCCGTATTTTTTGGAGCATCGATTAGAGCGAGTGTTGGTCGTGATGGCTCGACGCAGTGGAGGCTCCCCTGTATCGACTAAGCGGGCCCAAGCTAAGATCCTCAGGCCCAAGTCTTTTCAAGTAGATTAGCCGGGGATAACGATCCGGGTACCTTCCAGCGCCGGGGTCACGATGACTTGGCAACTTAGTCGGGATTCGTCGGTCAGCTGCTCCGCAAAATCGAGCATGTCGAGCTCGATATCGCTCGCTTGAGGAACCTCAAGTGACTGAGGCAAATACACGTGGCAAGTGGCACAACTGCAACCGCCGCCGCAATCTGCATCGATGCCCGGGACTCGATGGCGGGCTGCAGTGATCATGACAGATTCGCCGTTCTCTCCGCTCACCGGATATTCTTGGCCTTGATGTTCAAAAACAAATTGGGTCATAACAATCTCGTTTTAGGTACAGGTCCAGCCGCCATCCAATACCAGTGTTTGACCGGTCATGTTTTTGGCAGCGGGTGACAACAAATATTCGCAGGTTCCGCCTAGCTCTTCAAAAGAGATAAACGCTTTTTTCGGCATTGGTTTAAGCATGACTTCGTTGACGACCTGATCTTCGGTCAGTCCACGAGTCCGAGCTTGATCGGAAATTTGCTTCTCGACCAGCGGTGTTTTGACGTAAGCCGGGCACACCGTGTTGATGGTGATGTCGGTGTCGGCCGTTTCTAGTGCAACGGTTTTGCTGAGGCCCAATAAACCATGTTTGGCGCTGATATAGGCGCTTTTGTAGGGGCTGGCAACCAAGCCATGGATGCTGCCGATATTGATGATCCGTCCGTAGCCTTTTTTTCGCATGTGTTTGACGGCAATGCCGGTCGCGATGGCTGGGCCGACCAATAAGATCTTGATCAGTGCTTCCCACTTGTCTTTGGGGAAGTCTTCGATGGGGTCGATATGCTGAATGCCTGCATTGTTGATAATCCCATGGATTTCGCTCTCTGAATCAAAAACGGCTTGAGTCGCGGTCTCACTGGTGACATCCATTGCATACGCCGATCCTTGACCACCGAGTTCGACGATTTCAGCAATCGTCGTCTGTGCCGCCTCGAGCGATAGATCGGTGGCGATGATGCGATAACCGGCACGAGCCAGGTAAAGCGCAACGCCACGGCCAATCCCGCTACCGGCCCCGGTAATTAAAATGCTCTGACTTGTTGGCATGTAAGTTCCTTTATTCGTTCTGACTTGGAATTGGTCCATCGATGCATTAGGTATGGGATTTAGGCTAAACCCTTTGCATAGTGCAGTGCAAAATTGATTGAGGATATGAGTATGCAACGACATTTGGTTAAAAAAGTGAAAGGCATGCCTGCCAGCGACGGTGCCGGTGTCAAATTGAAGCGCGTGATCGGCCAGCCGCAACTGGGTGACCTCGATCCCTTCATGCTGCTTGACGATTTTCGCAATAACGACCCCAAGGCCTATGCGGCGGGCTTTCCGCCCCATCCGCACCGGGGTTTTGAAACAGTCACCTACATGCTAGAAGGCAAAATGGAGCATCAGGATTCGGCTGGCAACAAAGGGTTGTTGGATGATGGCGGGATGCAATGGATGACCGCTGGTGCGGGTATTCTGCATTCTGAAATGCCCAAGCAAACTGACGGCCGCCTGTGGGGCTTCCAGCTCT
>JAAXJV010000291.1:21104-32317 GCA_012269655.1 Pseudomonadales bacterium | reverse complement strand
TCGGCTTTCAGGCCGCTCGCTTCAAGCTGTGCCAGCTCAAGTCGCAGATCGCCATCAATGCCGGCGAGGCCAGCTAATGGCGATACGGCGTCAGAAGTGATGCTTTCGGCGCTATCGCTGGGCACCTCACTCGCAGGCGCTAAGTAATCGTCCAAGATCAAACGGTCACCGGCCAAAATGGCATTGAACTGCAGCGGGCTTAATGAGCGTAACCCAGCCTCGCCGGTGAAGCGGGTGTTGTCCAAATTCAGGGTCAGTGCACTGGCGTAGACGGGACCCCCATCACCCAGGGTTAGGCTGAGCCCTAGGTTTCTGAGCGCGTCCGGATTTTGCGTTGCGATGGTCACGCCGAAACGCTCTGCCAGCGCCTTGGCATCAAAGGTATCGAGGTTGAGTTGCCCCATGACCGAAAGTGGATTTGGGACCAGGCTCAATTCACCACTGACATTCAAGTCCAGTGCGGATAGCTGCAAGGCGCGCACATCAATCAGGCTAAAGTCGGCCGAGGTCCGAATCTCGGCCTGTATTTGAAGGGGAATCGCAGGCAGTCCTGAGGCGGTGTATTGGGCATTAAAAGACGCGGGCACCCAGACATCTGGCGAGATCGCCCCTACTGTCATCTCGGGTATTTGGAGGTCGTGTGCCAGTGTCTCTCCATTAAATAATTGGATGTCAGCATTGGTTAACTCCAGGCCCCCGACCGCAAAGGCTAAGGCATCGCCTGAACTCTGTGTCCCACTGTCACGATGTCCGCTATCTCCGGGCAGTGCTGCGTCCAGATCCCAGCGGATAACCGGTGATTCTAAAATCAGGGTGCTGGCTTCGGCTCGACGTTCAAACAATAGCGGCGCCATGGCCAGCGAAACCTGGGCGTCTTGCGCGGCGATCGATTGATTGGCATTCAGCGCGGCCAGTTCAATGGGCGGCAGATCGATTGCCAGTTGTGGCCACAACGACATAGAAAGGTCGCCGTTGATGGTCAGTTTCCAGCCGGCCTTCTCTGCTTGTTCAACAGCCAGTGCCTTGTAGTCGTTGGGATTAAAGGTCGAAATCCACACCACGGCCCCCACCACAGCCAAGGTAATCAATGCACCCAAAACACCTAGAATCCGCTTAATCGACATCTGCTTATCCTTTTATTATCGATCTCTTCATCCTAGTCCGAAGGACGGAGTCCGTCATTGCCCAATATTGTCCTTTAGAGTGGTATCATGTGCGCGCATTAATTTGAGGACGTTCTATGCGTACAGCCAGCATCAACCGCGACACTCTGGAAACCCAGATCACTGTTGAGATCAACTTAGATGGAACCGGCGCCAGTGAACTGGATACCGGGGTGCCCTTTTTTGACCACATGCTGGACCAAATCGCCCGTCACGGCTTGATCGATCTCAAGGTCAAAGCGGTCGGTGATTTGCAGATTGATGCGCACCACACCGTCGAAGACACCGGCATCGTGTTAGGTGAAGCGCTGCGCGAGGCCATCGGTGATAAGAAAGGCCTGACTCGCTATGGCCACTTTTATGCCCCATTGGACGAGGCGTTATCGCGTGTTGTGGTCGACCTGTCGGGCCGTCCCGGTTTGTATACCGACGTGACCTACACCCGCGCGCGTATCGGCGATTTTGACGTGGACCTGCTACAAGAATTTTTCCAGGCGCTGGTCAACCACGCCCGAATTACCCTGCACATCGACAATCTGAAGGGTAAGAACGCTCACCACCAAGCCGAGTCGATCTTCAAGGCCCTGGGCCGTGCTTTGCGCATGGCCGTTAGCCACGATCCTCGCCAATCAGGAACGCCGTCAACCAAAGGCGCCCTGTGAAGGTAGCCGTCATTGATTACGGCATGGGCAATTTGCACAGCGTCTCCAAGGCGCTGGAGCATGCCGGCGCCGCGGTTGATCTGATTCAACAGCCCGAACAACTCGGCCAATACGACCGTGCTGTCCTGCCCGGCGTCGGTGCCATGGGCGCCTGTGTCGAAGGTATCCGCGCCGCGGGTTTTGACCAAGCACTGGCCGAATATGTAAAGAGCCGTCCTATGTTGGGTGTGTGCGTAGGCATGCAGGTGCTGTTCGAATCCGGTGATGAGTCCGGTGGTGTTGACGGGCTCAGTTGGTTCCATGGCCAGGTCAACCACTTCGATCCGACGATCACACAACAAGGCCTCAAGATTCCTCACATGGGATGGAATCAGGTGTCCCATCAGGGCCACGCGTTGTTCGACGGAATCCCCAGTGACGAGCGCTTTTACTTCGTGCACTCCTATCGCGTCGCAGAGTCAGCCGAAGCGATTGCCTACAGCGATCATGGCGGCTCTTTTGTTGCGGCCGTGGGCCGCGATAACGTCGTCGCCACCCAATTCCACCCCGAAAAAAGTCAGCATGCAGGATTGCAGCTGTACGCCAACTTCTTGAAATGGATGCCATAGATGTTAGTGATCCCCGCAATTGATTTGAAAGACGGCAAATGTGTTCGCCTGAAACAAGGCCGTATGGACGACGCGGATATCTTTGGTGACGATCCGGTGGCCATGGCCCAGCGCTGGCAAGAAGCCGGTGCTCAGCGATTGCACCTGGTTGATTTGGACGGCGCCTTTGCCGGTGAGCCCCGCCACCTTGAAGTCGTGGCCCGGATTATTCGAGCCTGCCCCGACCTAGAGTTAGAACTGGGCGGCGGTATCCGCACCATGGAAACGCTCGAGACCTACCTCGAGATTGGTTTGCATCTGGGCATCATCGGTACCGCCGCGGTCAAAGATCCCGCGTTTGTGATCGAAGCCTGTGCGCGATTCCCCAATCGCATCATTGTCGGGCTGGACGCCAAAGACGGCATGGTCGCCACCCATGGCTGGGATGACACCAGCGACATCAGTGCCATTGAATGCGCGCAGCGATTTGCCGATGCCGGTGTCGCCGCGATCATCTTTACCGATATTGCCCGTGACGGCATGCGCAGCGGCGTGAACGTCGAAGCGACGGCCGAGTTGGCTGAATCTGCCGGTATCCCCGTGATCGCCTCGGGTGGCGTGCACACCATGGAAGACATCAAGGCCTGTAAGGCTCAATCTCATCGCGGTATCAGCGGTGTTATCACAGGCCGCGCCATTTACGAGGGCACCTTGGATTTGGCGGAAGCCCAGGCTTACGCGCTGTCATGAGTGTCGCCAAGCGCATCATTCCCTGCCTGGATGTCGATGCTGGCCGCGTTGTAAAGGGCGTTCAGTTTGTAGACATCCGAGACGCTGGCGATCCGGTCGAGGTCGCCCGCCGCTATGATCAGCAGGGCGCGGACGAAATCACCTTTTTGGACATCACGGCGACTCACGAGGCCCGCGGCACCACCTTTCAGATGGTCGAGCAAATCGCCTCAGAAGTATTCATTCCATTGACCGTTGGCGGCGGTGTGCGTGAAGTGGCCGACATCCGCAATCTACTCAACTGCGGTGCGGACAAGGTAGGCATTAACTCCGCTGCGGTCTTCAATCCTGACTTTGTAAAAGAAGCGGCTGATCGCTTTGGCAGTCAGTGCATTGTGGTCGCAATTGATGCCAAACAGGTGGGCGATCACTGGGAAATCTTTACCCATGGCGGACGCAAACCGACGGGTATTAACGCAGTCGAGTGGGCGGCCAAGATGGTCGAATTTGGCGCCGGCGAAATTTTGCTGACCAGCATGGATGGAGATGGCACCAAAGCAGGTTACGATTTGGCGCTCACACGGGCTGTATCCGACGCAGTCGCCGTTCCCGTGATTGCCTCGGGTGGGGTAGGAAATCTAGATCATTTAGTCGAGGGCGTGACTGAAGGCGGAGCCGAAGCGGTACTGGCCGCCAGTATTTTCCACTTCGGTACTTACACCGTTGGCCAGGCCAAACAAGCCATGGCCCAAGCGGGCATCGACGTCCGACTTTAACTGACGACTTGGCTTGCGGGGACCAATTCGAAATGGTCCTCTAGCCAATTCCACTCGGTTTGCAGGAATTCCAAGGTCTCTGGGCGGGGATGGCAAATCGCAATTGTAGGCAACTCGCCGGTCCGGCGAAGCAAGGTTCGAGCCCGCGCCGGTACATCCAACCGGTCGTTCGCATCATCCAAAAAGACATCACGACGAGCCGTCTTTAAGCCATGTTGACGAGCAATTTGGCTGGCGATGGTTTTGGCATGGGTCACGCTGTCGATAAAGAAATCCACATGCTGGGTCGCTTGGGCCATAACCGCGTTCAAGGGTTCTTCGGTGATCGTAAAGGCGCTGCCCATATGGTTATTGAAGCCTTGGGCGCCGGGTACGCTGGCAAACGCCACGTCCATTAACTCAGACAGCTCACCATCGGGCATGTCTACAGTTAATCCGCCTAGACCCAGAAACTTTCCATTGGTTGCCTGCATAGGCATATGCAGCATGACTTCATGATCAAAGGCCGCGGCACCCTCTGCCAGCGCAGTCGAATGCCGAGTGTGGGGCAGAATCGCCACCGTCAGTTCTTTGGGTAAATCCAATGCGGCATAGCTGTCCGAGGCTCGATAGCCTAGGTCATCCATGATCAAGGCCACTTGAGGTCGGCGGCCATTGGCATTGGCAAAGGCGGGCGTTAAGGCGGGCAGTGCGGCCGTCATGGCCAGAAAATTACGACGGTTCATTTAACCAGGCTAATTCCTTTGAGCATGTTCAGTGCCTCGGCCAACTGGAAGTCATTTTCCGTCAGCGCGTTGGTGCTTTCCTCGGACTCGTCTAGCGGCTCGTTCGGATTGTCCAAGCGATTAGTCAAATCCCGCTCGCGGAAGGCCAGGCGAGATTCATCAACATTCAGGGTGCCTTGTTGGACCCGAATATCTGGCACGATGCCGTTGTTCTGGATCGAGCGTCCATCGGGCGTGAAATACAGCGCGGTGGTCAGTTTCAGCGCGCCTTGGTCGATCATCGGTAGGATGGTTTGGACCGATCCTTTACCAAAACTGGTGGTGCCCATGACCACGCCACGGCGCATGTCCTGCACGGCGCCGGCCACGATCTCGCTGGCGCTGGCACTGCCTTCATTAATCAGGACGACCAAAGGCACCTCATCGAAATTGAAGTCACTGGGCTGTGCGCGCAACTCGATGGTTTGTTCGGGATCGCGCGGCGTGGTCGAGACCACCACGCCCTCGTCTACAAACAAATTGACCACGTCGACTGCCGCATTCAGCACACCACCTGGATTATTACGCAGGTCCAGAATGACGCCTTCGATCGGTTGCTCGTTATTAAGTTTGTTTAGCTTGTCCAGTGCCTCCGGACCGGTGTTGTCCTGAAACTGACTGATGCGCAGCCACACATAGCGATCTTCAATAAATTGACTGCGTACGCTGGTGATCTGGATCAGTGCTCGAGTAATCTTGATGTCGAGTTCTTCGGCGCCGCGCTGTATCTGCAGTACGACCTCGGTGTCGACCGGGCCACGCAGCATTTCAATGGCATTGCCCAAATCCATCCCCATGACCGGGGTGTCATCGATCTGAGTGATCAGATCACCCGGACGCAAACCGGCTTCGTCGGCTGGCGTGCCATCCAGTGGCGTGACAATACGCAGCAAGCCATTGTCTCGAGCGACTTCGATGCCAAGCCCACCAAACTCACCCCGGGTGTCCTCGCGAATGTCGTCAAAATCCGCCGGCGGTAAATAAGCCGAGTGAGGATCAAGTTCCGACAGCATTCCGCGGATTGCGCTATTGAGTAGATCTTCGTCGCTGACTTCATTGACATAGCTCGAGCGAATCTGCTCAAAGGCATCAGCAAAGGCCTGAATTTTCTCCAGTGGAATACTGGGTTTGGGGGTTTCTTCGGCGTTGGCCGCGAGGCCAGTCAGCGCAATTCCCAAGCAAAGCAGAGTACGGATCATAGTGGGCCCTTGTCGTCGTCTCTGTAGTCTGGGTGCTGAATAGGCATTTTGCTAGTGCTCATCCGCTTCGCTTTTTCAGCCACACAACAGGATCCAGCGGTTTTCCTTGGCGATTCACCCCAAAGAACAATCCGTTCGAGGCCACCGAGCCGGTCGCGCCCGCGCGGCCGATAAGTTCGCCTGCCTCTACGCGATCGCCGCGTTCTTTGACCAGAGTCTGGTTGTGCCCGTAAAGCGTGGCATAGCCATTGTCATGCTCGATCACCAGAAGTAGCCCGTAACCCAATAGCCAGCCTGCGTAGGCCACCTTGCCGGATTGTACGGCTCGAACTTCGGTGCCGGCCGGCGCAGCAATCACCATGCCGGTCCAATTACTCTGACCGTCAGATCGTTTTTGACCAAATCCACGCAGAACACGGCCCTGAAGAG
Source organism: Pseudomonadales bacterium (assembly GCA_012269655.1). Taxonomy (GTDB): domain Bacteria; phylum Pseudomonadota; class Gammaproteobacteria; order Pseudomonadales; family Litorivicinaceae; genus Litorivicinus. The sequence goes on along the minus strand of JAAXJV010000291.1, from coordinate 26,008 downwards.
GCCAGTCGAGCTTGCCGCGAGATTTGGCAAAGGCCAAGCCCGCCGCCGAACTGGGTTTAATGTCATTGAGTAGCTTGGCCAGCTGTCGTCGGTCCTCTTCGACGGCTCGTTGTTTAGCGGCCCTCGAATCCAAGCTGCGTTCTAGCTTGGCCAGCATACTTTTCTGCCGCTCCGTGGAGGCGGCCAGCCGCCGTTCCTCATCCTGAAGGGCCGTGATGTCTCGCTGCAGAGCCGCTTTTTCCTCGGCCAGTGCTCGTTCGGCCGCAGCGAGCTGGCGCTGCTCGGATTGCAATTGCTCCAGTCGTTCCCGCCGGCTGGACGTGACAAATCGCAAGTATTCGACCAGTCGAGGGCCTGACTGTTGGCTGGCTAGATTTAGCCGAGCATCGGGGCCGGCTTGATAAAAAGCGACCAATTCGCGGGTGAGACTTTGTTGCAGGGCTTTGACTTCGGCGGCTTTGGTGCTTTGCTCAAAGCGCAAGGTCTCGACTCGGGCGGTTTGTTCAGCGACCCGATTGGTTTGAAACGCCAGGTTTTTTTTGAGCCCGTCGATGCGCTGGGTCAAACGCTTGGTTTCGGCTTGAACCTGAGCTTTCTGCGCGGCTTCTGCTTTTTGCTCGGCGGCCAATGCTGCAGCGGTTGCTGCCAATTGCTTGGCCTCGTCATTGGCCAAGCTAACAGGCGCTGTACCCAAGCACAGCGCAAGCACCAGCCAGCGTCTCACAACAGCGAACGGCCGGTCATGGCGTCCGGTTGCTCGACACCCATTAGATTCAGCAGGGTGGGTGCGACGTCTTGCAGGGCGCCAGATTCCAGGGTCGCAGTGTCACCTAGCAGGTACAGCGGGACGGGGCCTGTGGTGTGCGCGGTATGCGGCTGTCCCGTCTCGGGGTCGCGCATCATTTCGGCATTGCCATGATCGGCGGTGACCAAGGCCTTGCCGCCAACTTCGGCCAGCGCATCAGCCACCTGTGCGACGCATTGATCCAGTGTTTCGACGGCTTTGACCGCTGCGTCATAATTGCCGGTATGACCGACCATGTCGCCGTTGGCGTAGTTGCAGATGATCAGATCGTACTGACCGCTACGAATCGCCGCGCACAAGCGTTCGGTCAACTCGGGTGCAGACATTTCGGGCTTCAGATCGTAGGTGGCCACGTCCGGACTGGGGATTAGGTCACGGGTTTCGCCCGGATACTCGTCTTCACGACCGCCCGAGAAAAAGAAGGTGACGTGGGCGTACTTTTCAGTCTCGGCAATTCGAAGTTGGGTTTTGCCTTGCTTGGCCATCCACTCGCCCAAGGTGTCGTTTAGCGTTTGCGGTGCAAAAGCCACCGGTGCGGTCAGTGACGAAGCGTATTGAGTAAGCGTCGTCACCTGGATCGCGGGTAGGTTGCGCTCGAACTCATTAAAGGCCTGTTCGGTTAGGGCCTGCGTCATTTGACGGGCGCGATCGGGGCGAAAATTCATAAAGACCACTTGATCGCCGGCTGCAAAGGCTGCGCCATCACCAATAAGGGTTGGTGCAACAAATTCGTCATTTTCGTCCCGGGCATAGGCCGCTTCCAGCGCTTGAACGGCGTCCTGCGCCTGATGTTCTGCCTGCCCGTGCACCATCATGTCGAAAGCGACTTGGATGCGTTCCCAGCGGTTGTCCCGGTCCATGGCGAAGTAACGCCCGCACACACTGGCAATGGCTCCATCGCCTTGGCTTAGAACGTCTGCTGCTCGCTCAAGGGTGGGTTTGGCGCTACGTGGTGGCATATCCCGGCCGTCCAAGAATGCGTGAATTCGCACCCGAATGCCCCGGGCTAACGCGCCCTGTGCCAGAGCAAAAATATGATCTTCATGGCTGTGTACGCCGCCGGGGGACAGTAGCCCCATCAAATGCAAGGTGTGGCCCTTTTCACAATGCGCCAGTGCCGCTTCAATCTTCGGGTTGGTTAGAAACTCATCGTCCTGAATCGATTTGGTGATTCGGGTGAAGTCCTGATACACCACGCGCCCGGCACCCAGGTTCATGTGACCCACCTCAGAGTTGCCCATTTGTCCTTCGGGTAGTCCCACCGCCATACCACTGGTGGCGAGCTCAGCCTGTTGGGTCTTTTCGAGGCGGTCAAAGAACGGGGTCTTGGCCGCGGCGATCGCGTTGTCAGTGGTCTCGGCCCGGCGTCCGAAGCCGTCCAGAATTAATAAACAGGTGGTTTGCTTAGCAGTCATGGCGGGGTCCAAAAAAAACTCGCGCATAGTTTAGCGATTAGCCGCCGACAGGGCCACGTTGGGTGTATACTGCCGCTCGAATTTTTTCAGATCTGATGCGAAATGATTGAACAACTTTTTGAATTTGTCACAAATAACGCGTTCCTAGTCAGTGCCTGGGGCATTGTGCTGTGCGGATTTTTGCTCAATGAAAAGCGCCGCGCCGGTAAGGCCGTGAGCCCCACGCAGGCGGTGATTCGAATGAATCGCGAAAATGCGCTGGTGATCGATGTGCGCGAGCCCAAGGATTACAAAGCCGGCCACGTAGCGGGTGCCTTGAACTGGCCGCTGACCAAATTGGATGATTTCTTGGCAGAAGTCCCCAAATACAGCGAACGGCCGTTGTTGGTGATGTGCAAAGTCGGCTCATCAGCCGGTGCAGCGGTCAAGAAATTGACTGCAGCAGGCCACTCTGACGTGTCCCGCATTAGCGGCGGCATGATGGAATGGACCACCAGTAACCTACCGACCAAAAAATAATCAGGAGCTCGCATGGCGCAGGTCACCTTATATACCACTGGCATTTGCCCGTATTGCCATGCAGCTAAGCGTCTTTTCGAGAGCAAAGGCGTGAAATACAACGAAATTCGGGTCGATCGCGACCCCTCAAAGCGCGCTGAAATGATGAAGCGCAGCAACCGTCGAACGGTTCCACAAATCTGGGTGGGTGACACCCATGTAGGTGGATTCGATGATGCCGCTGCCCTCGACAGTCAGGGCCGACTCGACACACTACTCAAGGAGCAATAACAGTGAGTGACCCCCGTTTTAACATCGCCCGTATCTACCTAAAGGACTTGTCGTTTGAGTCTCCCAAGGCGCCCACCATTTTTGACAAGGGCTTCCAGCCTAAGCTGGGGCTGGATATGGACGTTGAAAACCGTCAGTTGCAGGACAACCTGTACGAAGTGACGCTGAAGTTGACCGTCACGGTTAAGAACGAAGAAGACGTGGCTTTCATCGCTGAAATTCAGCAGGCCGGTGCCTTCGTTGCGGAAAACATCGAAGACGGTCAACTGGATCGCATTCTGAATGCGGTGTGCCCCAACATTCTGTACCCCTATGCACGTGAAGCCATTGACGGGCTGGCACTGAAAGGGACTTTCCCTGCACCCATGCTGGCGCCGATCAACTTCGACGCTTGGTATGATCAGAAAGTGGCCGCTGCCGCTGAAGCCGAAGGCGCGACCAAGAACTAAGATTTTTGGTTGAGTAGAACGGGCCCGAGTGGCCCGTTTTTTATGCCCGCTATTCGGTGATGCCGCCGACGAAGTCGCAGCGCTTCCAAGCTTCAAAGGCCACGATCGATACGCAGTTGGACAGATTAAGCGAGCGGTTACCGGGCACCATGGGCAGGGAGACGACCGGCGCTCCGATCTGATCGATTTGCTCGGTTTTAAGTCCGCGGGTCTCGGGTCCAAAGATCAATCCGTCCCCCGGCGCGTAATCGACTTGGTCGTAGCGTAGCTTTCCACCCGTCTCGATAATCCATAACCGCTGGCAGGGGCCTTGAGTAAGAAACTCATCCAGGTTTTTCCAAGTGCTGACCTGGGCCAGGTCGTGATAGTCGAGTCCCGAGCGCCGCAGTTGCTTCTCTTCTAATGAAAAGCCCAGTGGCTCAATCAAATGCAGATGCATCCCGGTGTTTGCCACCAGACGAATCAAGTTGCCGGTGTTGGGCGGAATCTCCGGCTCGAATAAAACAAGGTGTATCAACGCGCGTCCAGTTTTAGTTCGGCTAGCTTTCGGGTCAGGGTGTTTCGTCCCCAGCCGAGCAATTCAGCGGCTTCGCGCTTGCGCCCACCGGTGTGACTGAGTGCAACTTCAATCATGATGCGTTCAAATTCGGGCACCGCATGCTGCAAAATCTCGGTCTCGCCATTGGTCAGAGCTTGTTTTGCCCAGTCCGCCAGCGCACGTTCCCAGCGGGTATTGGCCGGGTGAGTTTCCGGTACTGCGCCGATGAATTCCGGCGGCAGGTCCTGCGGGTAGACTTCCCGCGCCGAGGCCATCACCGTTAACCAACTGCACAGGTTTTCAAGTTGCCGGACGTTGCCAGGCCAGGGGTGAGCTTCCAGAATCTCAAGCGTTTCTGGACGCAGGACTTTGCATTCAACGGCCAAGTCATCGCTGGCTTTTTGTAGAAAGTGCCGACTTAGCTCGCCAATGTCCTCGGCGCGTTCAGACAGTTTGGGAATTTGGATGCGAATCACGTTCAGGCGGTGGTACAGGTCCTCGCGGAAGCGCCCGTTTGCCACCATGGATTCTAGATCCTGGTGGGTCGCCGCGATCACCCGAGTGTCGACGCGAATGGGTGACAAGCCGCCTACGCGATAGAATTCGTTGTTACTCAGCACCCGCAACAACCGAGTTTGGGTGTCCGCTGGCATGTCGCCGATTTCATCCAGAAACAGGGTGCCGCCACTGGCCTGTTCAAAACGGCCTCGGCGCTGTGTGTTGGCACCGGTAAAGGCCCCGCGCTCGTGGCCAAACAGCTCTGACTCGATCAAGTCTTTCGGGATAGCCGCCATATTCAGGGCCACGAATGGCTCGGAGGCCCGGGGGCTGTGGTCATGTAGGGCTTTAGCGACCAATTCTTTACCGCTTCCGGATTCACCATTGATCAATACCGTCACCGCCGAGCG
>JAAXJV010000291.1:0-21004 GCA_012269655.1 Pseudomonadales bacterium | reverse complement strand
ATGTGCCAGCCTTCATTTTTCAGCGCACGCTCGAGTACAAAGCGAATGGATCGGTCGTCGTCAACGACCCAAATGTTCGCGCTCATGCCGTGGCTCCTTTCATTTTTCTGATCGGTAATGTGATCGTGAATTCGGTATGGCCGGGTTCGCTGTCGAATTCCACTAGGCCTTGGTGACGCGTCACCACTTGCTGAGCAATAGCAAGACCCAGGCCAGTTCCTTGGGCACGCCCGCTGACCATGGGTAAAAATAGGGTTTCCCGCAGATCTGCTGGGATGCCGGGCCCGTTATCGATCAGGCTGACCCGAATCGCTAGGCGATGAGGTTGTCCGGCAATCACCACCTGGCGCACCACTCTGGTGCGCATCGTGAGTTGCGGGTTGGGTGTGTCGCTTTCTAAGAGCGCTTGGGCCGCGTTTTTAGCGAGGTTTAAGAACGCCTGCATCAGTTGTTCAGAGTCCCCCACTAACTCAGGAATCGAGGGATCGTAGTCGCGTATAACCTCAATCAGCTGGGGGTGCTCGGATTCAATCAGCTTGCGGGTGCGCTCGAGTACGCTGTGAATGTTAAGCGAGGTGTTTTTCTGCTCGCTTTCCAGCCCTTTTAACCGATCGACCAGACCTGAAAGCCGATCAACCTCATCAATAATGACGTCCAATAGTTCGCTGTCAGCCTGCGGATCGAGTTCTCGAGACAGCAGTTGGGCGGCGCCGCGAATGCCACCTAAAGGATTTTTGATTTCGTGTGCCAGGCCGCGCGCCAATTCTCGCGTACCGACTTCGCCAGCCAGTAAATGGGTTTCGCGCCGTAGGCGTGAAAGATGGTCAACCCAGCGTAGTTCTAACACCAGATGGTCATTTAATTCTTCGGCCAGTCGCGTGGCCGATAGATCGACCGCCAGAGTTTTGCCCTCGAGCAAAATCGGTGTTTCCCGACGGGTAAATCCCTGTCCGGTTGACAGGGTATGGGCTAAATCGCCGGATAAATGCTCGCCCAAAAATTGGGTCACGCTTTCTTCAAGCAAGCCGCGTTCGGACTTGCCCAGCAGTTGTTGCACAGCGGAATTGGCAAACACGACGCGCAGGTGAGAGTCGACCAACAAGACGCCGCTTGCCAGTCCGTCCAAAACGCTATGCCAGTGCTTGATTTGCAACATAAATTCCGGTGGCCCAATAAAAAAGCCCCGGGAAAATTCCCGAGGCTTTTCCCAACTAAAGGGTGACGACAGCGCTTAGCAGCTGTAGTACATGCCCACTTCAACCGGGTGCGTAGTCATGTTGACGCGCTCGACTTCTTCACGTTTCAGCGCGATGTAGCCGTCGATCATGTCATCGGTGAATACGCCGCCCGCGGTCAAGAACGCACGGTCTTCGTTCAGTGCGTCCAGTGCCTGCTCCAGTGAGCTAGCAACGGTCGGGATAGCGGCTGCTTCTTCAGCAGGCAGGTCATACAAGTCCTTGTCAGCAGCTTCGCCGGGGTGGATCTTGTTCTGAATGCCGTCAAGGCCAGCCATCATTAGAGCTGAGAACGCCAGGTAGGGGTTCGCAGTCGGGTCAGGGAAGCGAACTTCAACACGCTTGCCTTTCGGGTTGTTAACGAAAGGAATACGGATTGAGGCACTACGGTTACGCGCTGAGTAAGCCAACATAACAGGCGCTTCGAAGCCGGGAACCAGACGCTTGTAGCTGTTAGTTGAAGCGTTGGTGAAGGCGTTCAATGCACGAGCGTGCTTAATGATACCGCCGATGTAGTACAGCGCAGTTTCAGACAGACCCGCGTACGCGTCGCCTGCAAAGATGTTCACGCCGTCTTTTGACAGTGACTGGTGGCAGTGCATGCCAGAGCCGTTGTCGCCAACCAGAGGCTTGGGCATAAAGGTTGCGGTCTTACCGTAAGCGTGCGCAACGTTGTGCACGACATACTTCAGTTCCTGAACTTCGTCAGCCTTCAATACCAAGCTGTTGAAGCGAACGCCGATTTCGTTCTGGCCGGCAGTCGCCACTTCGTGGTGGTGCAACTCAACGGTCTGTCCGATGTCCTGCAGAACTTCACAGGCTGCAGTACGCAGATCCATGCAGCTGTCGACGGGAGGTACGGGGAAGTAGCCGCCTTTGACGCCAGGACGGTGGCCCATGTTGCCGTCTTCGTAATCAGCCGAGGTGTTCCAAGCCGCTTCGCTTGAATCGAACTGGTACATCGCGCCTGACATGTCAGCTTTCCACTTAACGTCGTCAAACACGAAGAACTCAGGCTCGGGACCGACCAATACGGTGTCCGCGATGCCAGTTGACTTCAGGTACTCTTCCGCGCGGCGTGCAACGCTACGGGGGTCACGCTCGTAGCCAGTCATGGTGCTGGGCTCGATGATGTCACAACGGACGATCACGGTGACTTCGTCAGTGAAGGGGTCCAGGAAGGGCTTGGTGTCGTCAGGCTTCAGAATCATGTCTGATTCGTTGATGCTCTTCCAACCAGCGATTGAAGAACCGTCGAACATAGCGCCGTCTTCGAAGAAGTCTTCGTCGACCGCACTGGCGGGGAATGTAACGTGCTGTTCTTTACCACGAGGATCGGTGAAGCGCAGGTCAACCCACTTGGCTTCGCTTTCCTGAATCAGCTTCAGTGTGTTTTGTGACATTGTTTTCTCCAATAAAGGGCCGCGGCCCATCAATTTGAATCGTCACCGCCGCCAACTTGGCGTGGCGTGCTGTGATGTGGATTGCTTAGCAACAGTCGTGCCCAAAATTGCGAGCGCCCCATCTTGGGGCTCGAAGGGCCTAAATTCAGCGCATGCCGCCGGAAACACTGGCGACACCGATGGATTATTCCGGCGTCGATAAGAAAATCGCGCCCTAGCATAGTGCATTTGAAAAAATAATGCGCACAACTTTGGTGCGAGCTGTTTGGATTTGTTATGCCAATTAAGTCTGAAAAAAACAGCTATCGATTGTCAATTCGTATATAATGCGCCACCAATTTTTTCGGCTCGAGGGATCGGGCGACCGCGCCGCGGCGCGCCACCTTTATAGGAATGACTTCAGTGTCCAGCACGATCGAGAATCTTCGTAATATTGCGATCATCGCCCACGTTGACCATGGCAAGACCACGCTGGTTGATAAACTCTTGCAGGCCAGCGGCACGCTGGATCGTAAAGACCAGGATGCTGAGCGCGTCATGGACTCGAACGATCAGGAAAAAGAGCGTGGCATTACCATTCTGGCCAAGAACACAGGCCTGCGTTGGGGCGATTACCGCATCAATATCGTGGACACGCCCGGTCACGCCGATTTTGGTGGTGAAGTTGAGCGAGTCTTGTCGATGGTTGACTCGGTCTTGCTGGTCGTTGATGCGGCCGAGGGCCCGATGCCCCAGACACGATTTGTTACCCAAAAAGCCTTCGATCAGGGTTTGAACCCCATCGTGATCATCAACAAGGTTGACCGGACTGGCGCGCGCCCTCACTGGGCCGTGGATCAAGTGTTTGACCTGTTTGACCGTCTGGGTGCGACTGACGAGCAGTTGGATTTCCCTATCATGTACTGCAGCGCGATTAATGGTCTGTCAGGCGACGACCCGGACAATCTGCAGGAAAGCATGGAGCCGATCTTGCAGGCCATCGTGGACAACGTCCGCGCGCCACAAGTCGATAACACCCAGCCCTTCCAAATGCAGATCTCGGCCTTGGATTATTCCAGCTACCTAGGCGTGATCGGCGTGGGCCGCGTTGCTCGCGGTACTCTGACACCCAATACACCGGTCGTCGCGGTTGATACCGAAGGTAAAACGCGCAAAGGCCGTGTACTCAAGATCTTTGGTTTCCATGGTTTGACCCAGGTGGAAATGGAGCAGGCCGAGGCAGGCGATATCGTGCGCGTCACCGGTCTGGATACCTTGGACATTTCAGATACGCTGTGTAGCGTCGATGCCGTCGAAGCGCTGCCGCCGCTGAGTGTTGATGAACCCACAGTCACCATGACATTCCAGGTCAATAACTCACCCTTTGCCGGTAAAGACGGCAAATACCTGACCAGCCGAAACATCAAAGACCGTCTGGACCAGGAATTGATTCACAACGTTGCTTTGCGAGTCGAGCCCGGTGACAGCCCCGACCAGTTTGAAGTCTCAGGCCGAGGCGAATTGCATCTGTCTGTCTTGATCGAAAACCTGCGTCGTGAAGGATTTGAGCTGGCCGTGTCGCGTCCTCGTGTTGTCGTCAAAGAAATCGACGGCGAGATGAAAGAGCCTTGGGAGCAGGTGGTCATCGACGTAGAAGACCAGCACCAGGGCAGCATCATGGAAGAGATGGGCAACCGAAAGGCTGAACTGACCAACATGGTGCCGGACGGTCATGGCCGTGTCCGCCTAGAGTTCTTAGCACCTGCGCGTGGTCTGATCGGGTTCCGCTCAACCTTTATGACACTGACCAGCGGTACCGGCATTCTGACCAGCGTTTTTGATCACTTCGGTCAGCGCGTTGAAGCCAACATCGGCAACCGCGTGAACGGTGCGCTGGTGTCTATGATTCAGGGTTCAACCACCGCTTACAGTCTGTTCAACATCCAAGAGCGGGGCCGTTTGTTCCTGGGTCACGGTGCGGAAGTCTACGAAGGCATGGTGATCGGTATTCACAACCGCGATAACGACCTGCCGGTTAACCCGGTTAAGGGTAAGCAGTTGACTAACGTTCGTGCGGCCGGCACCGATGAAAACCTGATTTTGACCCCGCCCATTAAAATGGGTCTGGAACAGGCCATGGAATTCATCGATGACGATGAATTGGTTGAGGTCACCCCCAACCACATCCGCATCCGCAAGCGCCACCTAAAAGAAGCCGACCGTAAAAAGGCGGCTCGTAGCAAGTAACGCATGCGAGTCCTGATCCAGCGGGTTCTGCGCGCCTCGGTCCGAGTGGACAACAAGGTCGCAGGTTCGATTGGTCAGGGCTACTTGCTATTGGTTGGCGTCGAAAAAGGCGATGGCGCAACTCAGGTCGAGCAGGCCGTGGCCAAGCTGATCAAGTTGCGCTTGTTTGAAGACGACAACGGCAAGACCAACCTCAATCTGCTTCAAGTGCGCGGCCAAGCTTTGGTGGTCAGCCAATTCACGCTGGCCGCCAGTCTAAAGCGGGGCAATCGCCCTAGCTTTGATGCGGCGGCACCGCCGCAATTGGCCGAAGCACTTTACTTAGACCTGGTTCAGGGTCTAAAAAACCAAGGCGTGGTGGTTGAAACCGGACGGTTCGGCGCCGATATGAAGGTAGAGCTGGTCAACGACGGGCCGGCTACCTACACCTTGGAGATTCCATCGGATGACAACACAGTTTAGTTTGCCGCTGTCGGTCTATCGTAAGCGTCGCGAGGCCATTCAGTCGCAACTGAAAGACAACGAAGTTGCGCTGCTGATTGGCGCGGAGGAACAACTTCGCAATCGTGACGTCGAGCAGGCTTTCCGCCAGTCCTCAGACATGCTGTACCTGACCGGCTTCGCTGAGCCCGACGCGGCGCTGGTGTTAACTTCCGAAGCAGCCATTCTTGCGGTCCGTCCTAAGGATCCCGAAATGGAAGTCTGGACCGGTTTTCGATACGGCCCGGAAGGCGCTGTTGATGCATTCGGAGTCGATCGTGCAGTGTTGATCGACGATTTAGATGAATTGTTAATCGAGCTGGCTCCAAAGTCGTGGCGTTACGCCTACGACGATCCGCGCGGGCATGCGCGAGTCGGCGCGCTGCAGGCCAAACTGGTAGCAAAAACCCGACGATCCGGTGAGCCTCCAGCGAGCACCGCCGACCTGAACCCCCTCATTCACGATGCGCGGCTGGTCAAGTCGTCTGCCGAGCAAGATCTGATGCGCCAGGCTGGGCAACTCAGCGCCCGGGCACACAAACGTGCCATGAAAATGGCCAAGCCCGGTGTCATGGAATACCAACTGCAAGCCGAAATCGAACATGAGCACCGAATGGCTGGCTCCAAGCGCGAGGCCTACGGAGCGATTGTGGCTGGCGGCAACAACGCCAACGTGCTCCATTACATCAGCAACGACCAACCCATAGCGGACGGCGATCTGGTGTTGATTGATGCGGGATGCGAATACGAAAATTACGCTGCAGATATTACTCGGACATGGCCAATCAATGGCCGCTTTAGTGAGGCCCAAGCGACCGCCTACAACTGGGTATTAAAGGCGCAACTGGCGGCAATCGAAGCGGTCCGCCCTGGGCAACCTTTTGAGCGTTACCACGAGGTGGCACTGGCTGTTTTGGTTGAGGGCTTGATTGACATGGGCGCTCTGTCCGGCACAGTCGAGGAAAACATCGAATCTGCGGCCTATCGCCCTTATTACATGCACCGCACCGGGCACTGGTTAGGGATGGATGTACATGATGTCGGGACCTATCACGAGCAAGGTGCATCGCGGTTGTTAAAACCCGGCATGGTGGTCACGGTCGAACCCGGACTTTACTTTGATGCCGCCGGCGATGCCCCAGACCATTTGAAGGGTATCGGGATTCGAATTGAGGACGACGTGTTGGTTACCGAGGACGAGCCTGAGGTCTTAACCGCCGACGTGCCCAAGCAGATTCAAGACATCGAAGCCTGGATGGCTGGCTAGCCTGTGCAATTGGATGTGGTTGGCGCAGGATTGGCAGGGCAAATTGCCGCCCTTGCCGCGGCCGCATCGGGTTTTTCCGTTCGCCTTTGGGGGCAGGCAATACCGGCTCCAGCACGTGCGGTCGCCTTGTCCGCGCCCTCGGTTCGTTACCTAAGTCAATTCTCCCCGGCGGTTTCTGAGCTGGGCGCGCCGATTACCCGTATTCATGTCAGTCGCCAGGGCCGTTGGGGCCGAGCCGATTTGACCGCCTCTGAATTTAATCTGGCCGAGTTCGGCCGAGTGATAAGCAATGACGAGCTGTCCTCTGTCTTGGATCAGACCATCCAAGCCGAACGACTCGATGCTTCGGTTGAAACGCTCTCGCCGACATCCGGTGGCTGGCAGGTAAATGAAATCGAAACAGATCAGGTCCTGCTGGCAACCGGCGGTGCAGGCTTGCTCAAAAAGGTAGGCATTGAGTCGAGTCAGCCGGAACTGTCCGGTCAATTGTGGGCCGGCGTCGGACGATCCGATGAGCAAACCGCCTATGAGCGTTTCACCGATACTGGGCCGTTAGCCATCCTGCCAATGGGACAGGGCCGAGTGAGTCTGGTTTGGCATCGCTCAGAGCATTGTGAGGCCGAGGTCCGACCCATGGATATCGAACGCGCGATGGGGCACCGTGTTCGTATTTCAGCGATCGAGGCTCAGCAGTCTTTCCCTATTCGACTGCATCGAGCACACAGCCTGATCCGCCCCAATCTGGCGGTGTTGGGTAACGCCAGTCAGTTTATGCACCCGGTGGCTGGTCAAGGACTAAATCTGATCCTGCGGCAAATTCAGGCCTGGGTTGAACACACCCAAGACCTGCCGCGCTATCAGGCGCTTGCGCTGGCTGATCAGGCCAAATGGTTTAAAGCGACCTCAGTTTTAGCAGAACTCTTTCAGCCACAATGGCCAGCTCAAGGTCTGGCTTTGGCTTCGCTACAAGCGTTACAGCCCGCCAAGCAGGCCTTCGTTTCACAGTTTATGGAAGGCGCATGATACGAATTGTCGGTGCCGGTATGGTGGGTGCGAGTCTGGCAACGGCCATGGCGAAGCAAGGGCATTCGGTCTGCTTATACGAGAAATCAACCTGGGCGCCGAGCGGTGAGAGCGACGCCCGAGTCAGCGCGCTGAATCAAAATAGTCTCGATTGGTTGGAGTCGATCGGCATTCGGCCTGCCGTGCATCCGTTTAAACGCATGCATGTCTTTGCCGAGCGAGCCAGCTCGGATCTGGTTTGGGAAGATCCGCATTCGATGGGGGCCTTAGTCGTCAATAATGCGCTGCAAGGCGCGGCCATTGAGTCTGCAAAGGCGGCAGGCGTGCAGCTTGAGTATGGCCGCTCCCTTCGATGGGACGACGGACTTTGGGTTGACGATGTGCCCGTACAAAGCGATTTATGTGTGGCAGCAGACGGAGCCCGCTCACAATTGAGAGCGCAGGTTGGCCTGACCTTGCAGCCCAGAGATACCGGACAAAACGCAACGTTTTTGCGAGTCCACATGGATCCAAATTTTGCCGATACCACGGCACAGGTGTTTTTGCAGACGGGCCCCTTGGCCTTTTTACCCGTGGCAGAGGATCAGGCGGTCTTGGTGTGGAGTCGAGACCTTCAGGCCGAGCCGTTGCCGGACTCAGCCGAGCGGATTGCAGAACTGGCAGCCAGTGCCTTTGAACACAGATTCGGCCGTTTTACCGCACTGGGGCCGGCCACTCAGGTGGCGCTCTACGACGGTCATGTGAGTCAGTACCACAAGGATGGGGTCGTGCTCGTTGGCGATGCAGCGCATCAAATCCATCCGCTGGCCGGTCAAGGAGTCAATCTGGGTCTGGCGGACGCGCAGGCCTTAGTTGCGGCGATTAGCAAGCGAGGTCCAGGTGTACCTGCACTGCGCCAATACGCTCGTGAGCGTTATTGGCCCAATGAAGCCACCCGCCAGGGGATGCGTGCATTGCAGCATGCCTTTGGTAGCCCATTTGTACCGCTGGCGGCCCTGTCAGCACTGGTACTACGGACTTTCTCTTATTCGAACACATTGCGCCGTGCGTCACACTCCATCGCATCGGGGCGGTACAACCAAGGCTAATCGGTCTACTGTCCAAGGCAGACAACGCTGGCATCAGCGAAGCTTAATGCATCGGAGGACAGATCCATGCGCGGGCAGACCCAAGTAGCACTGAAAGCCATTTTGAAATACATGCGCGGCTTTGCGGCCAGCATGATTCAGAGCAGTGGTCGCTTTTATCCCTGTGCGGTCGAGTTCCACGATGGCATGATCAAACCCATCGAGGCCCCGGATCATGTGGATGGCCAACTGATCGAATATTTTCAACAGCAATGCTTCAAAGCAGTGAAAAAGTCGGGCGTCACGGGCGCGGCCGTTTGTTTTGACGTCTGGTTGGATGACGATCAAGCCGAGGATGGATTGCAAATGACGCTGTTCTCCAAAGACTTTCCTCAAATTGATCTGTTGATGAGTTGGAAACTCACGGAAAACGGGATTGAATACGGTAAGGTCCGTATTCTTTCACCGGATTTCCGTGACGATGACTAAACCGATAGATTTCTACTTCGACTTTTCCAGTCCCTACGCCTATCTGATGGCGCGAGATTTAACGCATTTGGCTCAGCGCCAAGGTCGTGATCTGGTCTGGCGGCCTATTCTGCTGGGCGCCATTTTTAAACAAACCGGCCGTACACCACCGATTGATGGGTCGGCTCGTGGAGCGTATCTACGACACGACATCGAACGCACGGCTCGTCGCAAGGGCTTGCGCTTGAATTGGCCGGCCGAATTTCCCTTCTCGAGCGTTACGGCGGCCCGGGCCTTTTATTGGTTGAACCAGTCCTCGCCTAAACGTGCCCAGCATCTAGCTGCCGCCCTGATGGACGCCATTTGGATTGAGGGTCGAGCCTTGAACGATCCTGACGTGTTAAACGAGGTGGCGCGCCGGTTGGATGTGGACGTCGAGGCCATGAATCAGGCGGTCCAAGATCCCGATATTAAGGCCCTGTTAAAGCAGGAAATGGATCATGCCATGAGTCAGCAGGTCTTTGGCTCTCCCTGGGTCGTTGTCGATGGTGAGCCCTTTTGGGGTAACGATCGGCTGGATGACATCCAACACTGGTTACAGACCGGCGGCTTTTAACGATAAACTGACGCTATGTTTACAGGAATTGTTCAGGGCCGCGGCGAAGTCGTCGCGTTGTCCGGTGATGAATTGGTTCGTTTGGTCGTTCGTGTTCCCTCGGTCGAGGGCTTAACCCGGGGGGCCAGTATTGCCATCAACGGCGTGTGTCTGACCGCGGTCGAGTGGGAAGATCATGACGTCAGTTTCGACGTCATTGGTGAAACCCTTCGGGTGACCAATCTGGGTGCACTGAGTCCTGGTGATGCGGTCAACGTTGAACGGGCAGCTCGCTACGGCGATGAAATTGGTGGCCATCTGCTGTCAGGTCACGTGCACGCCATGGCCCGAGTCGTCCGGCTGGAAGAGCAGGGCGAGAATCTGGCGGTCACCTTGCAGGTCGATCCTGAACTGGGTCGCTATCTGATGCCCAAAGGCTATGTCGCGTTGGACGGCTGCAGCCTGACCTTGGGCCCCCAGATCGATAACGGCCAGTTTCAGGTGTTTCTGATTCCGGAAACCCGTGAGGTCACGGTCATCGAATCCCGCGCTGTTGGCGATACCATCAACCTAGAAATCGATACGCAGACGCAAGCCATCGTCGATACGGTTGAGCGAGTGCTGGCCAGCCGCGAGTCCTAACGTGAAGTTAGTCGAGCTGTATCGCTACCCCATTAAATCAGCCGCCGGGCAATCTATCCGTCAGGCTCAATTCGGGTTGCTAGGGTTGAGTGGCGATCGTCAAATGGTGTTGGCCAGTCCCGATGGACGTTTTGTGACCGCGCGAGAGTGCCCTCGGCTGGCGCGCATTCACTGGGTCGATTCGGCTTTGGAGTATTGTGGTCAGCGCAGTCCAGCACTGACCTTTTCAGGTGATGATCAGCTGGTTTCAATTTGGAAGCGGACCCAGGCCGGTGTGGCTGCCTCAGCGGCGGTCAATGACTGGCTAAGCAAGGTGCTTGAGCAGCCAGTCACCCTGCTGCAACTGTCTTCGAATGAGTCTCAGCACTACGGGGATTCGCAACCCGTCATGGTGCTATTCCGCGAGACTGCACAGCGCATCGAACGGGCCTTAGGCCGTCCGTTTTCGGCGCTTCAATTGCGTCCGAATTTGGTCATCGATGGCGGTGAGGCTTTCACTGAAAAAGCCTGGGCGACTTTGCAGATTGGTTCGGTCACCCTCGCGGCAGTTGAGCCTTGTACCCGCTGCAAGATGATTAATTTGACGCCAGATACCGAGCTTTATCCTCGTCCACTGGATGTCTCCTCGACCCTGATGCAACTGCAGCCGGGTTTCGTCGCCGGCCATCACTTTGCCATCGAGTCGCCTGGCGATTGTGCCCTGGGTGACTCGGTTCAATGACCCGCTGGCAACAGCAGTTAGCCGAGGGCTTCTCAAACTCGGCGGCGCTGCTTGAATACTTGGGGCTAGATCCGAGTTTGGCGGACATTCGGGCTGAACAGAGTTTCGCGACTCGGGTGCCAAAGCACTTTGCCGATTTGATGACTTCGTCGATTGACGATCCCTTGCTGCGTCAAGTGTGGGCTCAGGGAGCAGAAAACTTTCAAGCGCCCGGCTACAGCGATGATCCGTTACAGGAGCAGCAGGCCGCCGCGCCTGGATTGCTGCACAAATACCAAAGCCGCGTTTTGCTGATTTTGCGTGGCGGCTGTGCGATCAATTGTCGTTATTGTTTCCGCCGTGCCTTCCCCTATGCCGAGTTGACCCTGACTCAGCGCGATATGCAGGCATCGCTGGATTACATCGCCTCTCACCCCGAGGTCAATGAAGTCATTTTGTCTGGCGGTGACCCCCTAATGGCCGATGATCGAGCGATTGCGGGCTTACTGGAGCAGTTGGAAGCGATTGCACATCTGCGCCGGATTCGTATTCACACCCGCCTGCCCGTCGTGATTCCGGATCGTTTAACGGATGAATTGCTGGCCCGTCTGACTCAGTCTCGATTAAAGCCGGTGTTGGTGCTGCATTCTAATCATGCGCAGGAGATCAGCCCAGTGCTGCGAGAGCGACTGCAGCCTTACGTTCAGCAGATGCCTATTCTGAATCAATCGGTATTGCTGGCCGGCGTCAACGATGATGTCGACACCTTGTCTGCGCTGAGCGAGGCTCTATTTGACGCGGACATTCGTCCGTATTACCTGTTTTTGCTGGACCGAGTAAATGGTGCGGCCCATTTCGAGGTGGACGAAAGGGAAGCGCGGGCGCTGTATGAGTCACTACAATCTCGATTACCGGGTTTTCTGGTGCCCAAGCTGGCCCGAGAAATTCCGGATCGTGCGTCAAAGACACTGGTGGTGTAGATGGACCAAATCACATTGTTGAGCCTTTGGATATTAGGTGCGTTGGCTGGTGGCACCCTGTCCAGGCTGATTGGGCTTCCGCCGTTGGTGGGTTTCCTGTTGGCGGGGGTAGTGGGTTCGCAATTGGGCTTTCAATCGCCTGCGGGTGCCTTCGAGTTTATGGCTCATCTGGGTGTTGAGCTGCTGCTATTTACTATCGGGTTAAAGATTCGCATTACGGAGCTGGTTCGGCCCCTGATATTGACCACCGGATTGGCACAGCTGGGTGTCTTTGGTGTTGCGGTTCTGCCCTTGGTGATCTGGTTTCAGCCCGACAATCCTGTGGCTTATATTCTGGCCATTGGCCTGGCGTTTAGCTCGACTGTGATGGCGGCTAAAGTGTTGGAAGCACGCCGCGAGACTCGTGCCTTTCATGGCCGCCTAACGATCGGTGTGCTGGTGCTCCAAGACGTGGTGGCGGTGGTTTTGCTCAGCATGATGGCAGGCAGTACGCCCAGTCCCTGGGCACTCGCTTTATTGGCCTTGCCTTTGGTTCGCCCGGTTCTCTATCGATTGCTGGATGCGCTGGGTGATGGCGAGCTCCAAGTGATTGGTGGGGCAGTGCTGTCGCTGGTGATCGGCGCGGGTTTATTCAAGTTTGTTGGTCTGTCCGGTGAGTTGGGTGCGCTGGTCATGGGTTCGATGTTGGCGGGCCACGCGAAGGCTAAAGCACTGTCTGAAAACCTTTGGAGTTTCCGGGAGCTGTTGCTGGTTGGATTCTTTCTGATGGTAGGAACCCAGGTCGATTTCGATCTGGATGTGCTGCTGTTGGTGCTGGGCCTGACATTGCTGCTTCCAATCAAAGGCTTGATATGGCTGATGATTTTGACTCGGGCGAAATTGCGCAGCTACACCGCGTTTTTGGCATCGGCCAGTCTGTTTAGCTATTCCGAGTTCGCCCTGTTGGTGGCCGCTGGTGCGACCTCGGCCGGTCTAATCGATCCCCGTTGGCTGGGTGCGATGGCGCTGGCAGTGGTCGTCAGCTTTGTCTTGTCTGCGCCGCTCGCGCGATCCGTGCATGGCTTGTACGACCGACTCGAACGCAGGTTAGGGCAGTTTGAGCGTGCCGACCGGCACCCTGACGATACACCGCTGACCATTGGTAATGCTCAGGTTTTGGTGATGGGGATGGGGCGTGTTGGCACTGGGGCTTATCTGTACCTATGCGAAAAAGGCGTAAACGTGGTGGGGCTGGATGCTGACCCGACTAAGATCGGCCCACATTGCGCCAAAGGCCGCGAGGTGCTGTTCGCCGACGCTGACGATCCGGCGCTCTGGCGAGGCCTCCGTTTGGATGGCGTTGAAATGATTATTCTCGCGATGCCGGATCAGGGGGCTCAGTCGCAAGCGGCCATGCAACTGCGAAAAATGGGGTTTACCGGCCGAATCGTGTCCGGGGCCCGCAATCAATATGCCATTGAGCCGGCTCGTCAAGCGGGCGCAGATATGGTCTACGACGTGGCCGACGCCGCAGGGGTGGGTCTGGGAGAGCGGGCCTTGGAATGCTTGGAACGTCGCAGGTGAGGCTGGCCTGGTTGCTTATCATTGGGCTGGCGCTGATGTGGGGCACCTCCTTTGCCTCAATGGCACAGGCGCTGGTTAGCATGGATCCCCTGGCCATCATGGGTTGGCGTTTGGCGATCGGAGCCGTGGTGCTGGTGGCGGTTGCGGTCTTTATGCGGGTGGGGTGGCCGTTGCGTCAGGCCTGGTGGCAGTACTTAGGGATTGCGGCCATTGGTAATTGTTTGCCGTTCGGTCTGATTGCCTGGGGGCAACTCGAAGTGTCCTCGGCAGTGGCGGGGGCGATTATGGGCACCATGCCCATGGTGACAGCGGCAATGGCCATGGGGTTAGGTCTTGATCGTTTGCGTGGTCTTCAATGGGTCGGACTTGGAATTGGATTTTTGGGCCTGCTACTGCTGGCTCGCGGCCAAGCTCAGTTTGAGGGCTCATTGTTGGGGGTCGGTGCCATTGTGATTGCAGTGTTGTGCTACGCCGCCAGCACCATGATTGCCAAGCGAGGTCCAGATCAAAATGCACTGCGAGCCGGCGCAGCCACCTTGGTACTGGCAGGCACGATAGGGTTGCTCACTTGGGGTTTATTCGGGGCCCCGATCCCGGTATTGGCGGACCCTGCTTGGATTTACGTTTTGTATTTGGCGGCGTTTCCTACCGCACTGGCCATGGTGTTTTATTTCTGGGTGGTACGAATTGCAGGCCCAGTCTTTCTAAGCCAAGTGAATTACATGGTGCCGGTGGTGGCGTTTGTGGTGGGTATGCTGTTTATGAACGAGGCGCTCTTTGTCGAGCTGCCCGTTGCGATCGGCTTGATCTTGGCTGGCTTGTATTTCGCCAGCCGTCGATCAAGCGATCCATCCATCAATTAGCGAGTAGAGAAATACGCCGCCAGAGCATTGATGGTCTTGTCATCTAGGCCTGCGGCCTGCGACTGCATCAGGGTGTTCAAGCGCGAACCTGAACGGTAAGCCTGCAGCTGCTGAACAATGTACATCGCGTGCTGGCCTTTGATGTTGGGGTACTGAGGCGTGCCCGCAATACCTTCTTCACCGTGACAGGCGGTGCACTTCTGAACGTATGCCTGGGCAGAGCCGTGCTTCAGTGTTTCTGCGTCAACGGCCGCAGCGTTGCCTGTGGTCTTCATGGGCTGAGCCGCGTAGAACGACGCCAGATCATAGATCTCTTTGTCGCTCAGGCCAGTCGCCATGGGCTGCATCATCGGGTTTACACGGTAACCGCTACGGTAGTGCTGCAATTGCTCTACCAAAAACTCAACGTGCTGTCCGGCTAAGCTCGGGAAGGTCGGTGCCATCGAATTGCCGTCCATGCCATGGCAGCCAGCGCAGCCTTTAGCAGTAGCCAATTCTTGGCCAGATTGGATCGCCTTGTCGTTGGCGAATGAATACATGCTGGTGAGGGCCAGTAGGCACCCCAAAAGGATTGATGACTTCACTGTCGTTCTCACTGTTATTTGTTTTATCCGAGGCTTTAACGAAACCGAAGCGGAAAATACCATGAAAAGTCGCGCTCTTCATGGGTTTTTTTCTACGACAAAAGGCGATCCCGGGCTTGATTAAGCTGGCCCGCTAGAAAGTCATTTCCGCCTTTGTCTGGGTGTAATTTCCCCATTAATTTGCGGTGTGCGACCTTGATTTCTTGCTCGGAGGCATCGGGTGTCACCCCCAAAATTTCTGCGGCTTGTTCGCGAGTCATGGGCTGATTGGTTGCAGGCGCTTGGGTGTTGCCCTGGGCCTGACCACTTTGTTGTTTGAATTTGGTGTAGAGCTGGGCTAAGCCGGGAATGTATCGAGCGAACATCGCAAAACGCTGGAATACCGGAATGGCTGCTGCGGCCACGGCGTAAATGGCATGCATTTTCCCGGTTGCCACGAGGAAAATCAGGATGGCTGCGCCACCGCCCAACAAAAATTGCATTTTGTGCCGCTTAAATAACGGCGTGCGCATAAAGATCAGCGCAGCTAGAAACAGAATCAGTAGGGTGATCGGATGCACGTCTTAACTCTTAGTCGAGGATGCAGTTTAGCACCCCTTGTACCTGAGTCTTACCCTCGCTTGGTAACGAAATATTTCCGTCTATTTTTTGTCATGTGAGGCAGGTCTCGACACGGTGTTGATGGCCTTTGCAGCGATCTGGACAAAAATGCGCGGTAATCGAGGTTTTACATTAATTGAGCTGATGGTGGTATGTGCCGTTGTGGCGATCCTTGTGGGGGTCGCAGCACCGTCGCTAAATCACTTTGTTCAGACCAATCGGTTGAGCAACGAAACCAACAGTTTGGTCAGCGCCCTGAATCTGGCCCGATCCGAGGCCATCAATTTACGCAGTCCCGTGACCGTTTGTGCGTCCAACACAGCGGGTGATGACTGCAGTACCAACAATGATTTTTCGAACGGTTTATTGGTCCAAAGTACCGATGGTTTATTAATCGTGAAAACGCAAAAGCCGCTAGACGCCCTGTCCTTCGGTGTGTCCGGTGCAAGTACCGCCAGCGCGGTGGTGGTTTTTGATAGTCGGGGTTACGTGACCGCGAGTAATTCGATTGGTTTGTGTGTTGACGATGACACAGACCTGGCCCGTGAAATTGAAATCTCGCCCGTCGGGCGGGTCATGGCGAGGGAAGTCAATGTCTGTCCGTAGGGCGCAGCAGGGATTTTCGCTGGTCGAGGTGCTGGTGGCCTTTTTGATTATGGCCATTGGTTTGCTTGGGGTCGTGAAGTTACAGGGCATTGCTCAGGACTCTGCCGTTCAGGCGAATCAACGAGCTCGGGCCGTAGCACTAGCCGAGAGCATGATTGAGCGAGTGCGCAGCACGCCCAGTGCGATGGCAAGCTACGTTGATACCGGTACCGGGCTCAGTCCAGTTCTGGGTCTGGACGGATATAGCGCAACCAGTGGGTGTTCAAACAGTGGCCGAATTTCCTGTGGCGGCAATACCGAAGCTAGCTTTGCTCTGTTCAATTTAGATCGATGGCATGAAGAGTTAAGGGGTTCTTTGATTCTGGCCAGTGGAACGCAGGTTGGCGGTCTGCTTGAGCCGGCAGGTCAATTGGCGTTTACGGCAGATACAGGGCTCACGAATACCGGACAACTCACCGTGACGGTGCAGTGGTGCAGTTCAGCTTTGGTGGCTGGCAGTGGTATCACCGCATTGGCTGGATCGACAGATTGCGCAGGGTTGGACGGCATTCGGCAGCAGGTGTCGGTGACGACCCGTGTTCTGGATGTGGCCGAATTATGAGACGAGTACAGGGCTTTTCGTTGATTGAGTTAATGGTCGCCATGTTGGTGGGCCTGATCGTCATCGGAGGTGGCATCTACGTGTATGTCTCGTCTCAACGAAATTTGAATGAAGTTCATGCCAGTACCGAGGTCAGTGAGAACGGTCGATTCGCCTTGTATGTGTTGTCCAATGCACTGCGCGAAGCGGGTTTTATGGGTGAGGTCGCCACTAGCAGTATTGAGGTCCGAGCTGACATACCCGTGCAAGCTGGAGGCGACTGTTCGATTCGAAGTGCGGTGACGAGTGCAGTTGAAGATTGGTCCTCGCAAATTTCAGCCGAAAATTTGATCACGCCTGTTTTTGTCGATTTCGTGAAAGATAACGGTTACCTGTTTGCAACCCAAGATAAAGAGCAGGGAAGCACGTCTGTGTCGGCCTGTTTAGAAACCGACTCTGGTACCGACCAGCCCGGTTTACTGCCTTTCAAAGTCGATTCGCATTTTTTAGTCACTAAGCGGGTCAACGCCAATTCAATTTCCTCTGCTGCTTCAGTCACGTCCAAATACGCGATTGTCTCCAGTCACATAGGCGGCGCGTTGTACGACTCAGGCGATCTGGCTGACAGCATGATTCAAACCGGCGGTGAATTCGTTGGGGGCCAATTTTGGGAATACGAATACGAAAAGTTCTTCGTCGACGACGATGCCGATGGAATTCCAACCTTGTATCGCCAGTCAATGGACACGGGTGTGCCAGAAGCCTTGGTGGCGGGTATCGAAGATGTTCGAATCCGAATTAATCAGCGTGAATCGACCGACAATCTGGGTGAGTTTGTGACCACTTCCGGCGGTCGAGATCCGCGGGATCTAGATTATTCGCTCGTCACGGTGGCCGAGGTATTCGTTCTGGCGCGCTCTATCGATTCAATTAACTCGTCTGCCACAAACACCGCTCGGACTTACGACGTGGGTGGTTTTACTCGCACCTTCGATGACGGTTTTAAGCGCGAAGTCTTTACCACCACAGTGACCCTTCGAAACCCATCTATGTGGGCATTGGGAGAGCTGTGATGCGTCAAAAAGGAATCGCGTTGATTACGAGCTTAGTGTTTTTACTGATCGTAACGGCGGTCTCGGTCGTTGCCGCTCAACGGGGCGGCAGTAATTTGCGCATGGTCAGCAACATGCAGGAATCCGCCGCCGCTTTTCAGCGTGCTGAAGAGGGCATTTACCAAGCCGTGGCCGAGCACGAAACGAATAACATTTTCCAAGCTGCGGATGTCGGTACCACCCACACCGTTGTAGATACCACGGATATTCAAGTCACCGTCCGGGTCGATGCCATGGAAGGCGCCTGTGCCCGAGTGCCCAATGGCTTCAGCCAGGCACTGATCCAGTGCGACAGCTTTCATATCCAGTCTACCAAACAGGCATCCGAGACCGGGCAGGGTCGTGCTCGGGCCGAAGTGAACGCCGGCATCATGCAAATGGTGCTGAACAATTCAGGAACTTAAACGTGAACATCATTCGATTATCGATTTCAGGATTGCTCGCTGGGCTACTGAGTCTGCCTCTAAATGCGGATGACACTGAGATTTTTCGCCAGCCGCCACAGGTCTCCTCGCCGAACATCATGATTGTGTTTGATGATTCGGGGAGTATGCGCACAGATGTCACGAATCAGCGCATTAAGTTCGGTGACTTTGAGTTTAATCCTGCAACCGATTATAGCGGCTCAAGTGTAACTCCTTACGACGAGAGCTATGTTTATTTCAGCTTAAATGGTGAAACGGCACCGGCCAGTGATACCTCAGATCGTCAGGTCAAATTAGCAGACATGTGCGGCGATCCTGTAACAGATACCCGTGAAGTTGAGCGGGTTTCTGTACCCAACGGCGGCAGCTTTAAAGCGTTAAGTGATTATGACGAAGGAGAAAGGTTAGAGTGCTCGCGTACAGATATCGCAGAAAATAAATACAGTCCTAACGTCACTTTCTACTCTGCCAGCTATCTGAATGACCTTTTTAATATCCAAGTGAGTGAGGGTTCGAACAGCAGTTCAGAGAGTTACCTGTTTTGGTCAGTTGATGGCACAGTGCCCAGTTGGACTTCAACTCAAAAATTCTCTGCGAGCCTGAATCGCTGTGCCAGCTCGATCGATGCCTTATATGGTCCTGAAAAAGCCGGCTTCTTTGCTTCGATTGGTATAGGGGGATACGGTCCAAGTAATGGGGGGGCGGTGAATGCCTGGCGCGGTATTGGCGAAGTCTCGCCAGACCAATTGTTGCACGTGGATTGTTCTAACGATTACGTGAATGAGAATGCTGGGTGGGATGCTGATGTTTCGGGGGTTGCTCAGGTTGTAACCGGTTATCCGCAACAGGACGACCAGGTTCCATACAGCAGCTCACTCCTATCACCGCCCACTTCGTTTTCTGGCTCGGTCACACTTTTCTCAGAAGCCTTTGTCTACTGGTATCACGAGAACACCAAGGCAGATCAGACTTACACTCGATTACAAATTGCACAGGATGTTGTGAACACCCTGGTTCGCAGTCGTGACGGAGATTTTGGGCTGGCCTTGTTAAACAATAATCAAGGCGGGCGTATTGTTCGTCCGATTGCACCAAAAAATAGCTCCGGCATGTCCAATGTTGAAGATATCATTGTGGACACAGGAGCGATCCAGGCCCAGGGCTGGACGCCGCTATGTGAAACCCACTACGAGCTATATCAGTATCTAACCGGCGGACCAGTGACCTACGCCAAGGTAGGTTCGATAGATGAGTCGTTGGTGGCCACTGGATTTGATGCGAATGACGTTTACCAGCCGCCGACGGCTACCTGTAACGAAGACGTTTATATTATTTATCTGACTGACGGTGAGCCGACCGAAGACGATCAGGCAGACGAAGCAATTAAGGAGCTGACGGGCGGTGGCTGCGATGGTAGCGATGGCTGTTGGTCAGAATTGGCCGGCCATATGGCCGATAACGATCTTGTGGCAACGGATGAGTCTTACTCAAAACGCGCTTACACTTATGCCATTGGCTTTGTGGACTCGAGCAATTCAACCACGCTTCAGAATGTATTTGAGCCAGTAACCCAGGCCGGCAAGGGTCGTTATTATTCGGCCTCAAGTTACTTGGAAATCTTCAATGCCTTCCAAGCGATCTACAACGACATTGTTGATCGGGACAGCACCTTCACTTCGCCCTCAGTGGCGGTCAATAGCTTCAAACGCACCGAGTCGCTCAACGATGTGTTCTTCCAGATGTTTACGCCGTCGTCTGAGCAAAGCGATTGGCGCGGAAACCTGAAAAAGCTTCAGATCCAAAACGGAACGGATAGCAATAACCAGCCCTGCAGTTTTTTAGCCTCGCAGGACTTTGCCAACGAGAGCTGCGAAAACAGCGCCTTTGCCAATGGCTCTGTAAAGCCAACAGTCAGTACTTTTTGGAGCAGACAGCAGTTGCAAGATGGCGACAGGGTCTCTGAAGGGGGCTTTGGTCAAATTCTGTTAGGCCGTGGGGCCGACGATCGGGTGTTCTACACAAACTGGGTGAATCCCGATAGCGCAGAAGTCTTATGCGATATCAACAAGCCCGGCACTATTTGTGGAGTGACGAGCGGCGGCGATTTTGGCCCTGAGGTGCCCGACGGCCTATTCGATCTGAACGGAACCTATGCGTCAGGGGTTTCTGGCGCGACAGAATTTCAAACCTTTATGGATTATGTCCGCGGCTACAACGTCGCTGGCGTGACGGATCATTGGATGGTCGGGGATGCGGTTCATGCGCGCGCTGTGGTGGTGAATTACGGCGTGCCGGGTAATTCGGATGGCAGCCAACAAAGTGGCTGTAGTTTTGATTCAAAAATGCCGGACACCCGCGTGTTGTTCGCCACCAACAGCGGTGTACTGCACTTCATCAACAACCGGGCTCCGCACGATCCTTGGGACAACAACGTCGAGCGATGCCCGACGCTGAGTAAAGATGCGCTTCCCGGGGCGACTTCAGACTATGACGGCAAAGAGGCCTGGGCGTTTTTCCCCGCTGAGCTGATCGAGACCGCTGCAAAGCGATACCTAAACCAGGCCACCACCGAGCCTGTGTATGGG
>JAAXJV010000305.1 GCA_012269655.1 Pseudomonadales bacterium | reverse complement strand
TCCTAAGCAAAATCGAGGACTATCGAAAGATGGGAATTCGGGCCTTTATTTTCAGTGGTTACCCCCACTTACAAGAATGTGAAATCTTTGGCACCAAGGTGTTGCCCGAGCTAAAAACCTGTTCACTGCCAGTCGAATATGGCCGTGTTCCTACTTCCACCCCCGAAACGCCGTTGGGCGTTGGAGAACGTCGATAATGGAAACTGTTTCGTTACATGAAACTCTGCCGCTATTCAGCCGAATGGTTTATGGCATGTGGCGTTTGAACGATGATTCAAATACTTCAGATGGGCACATCATTGCCAAGGTTGAAGCTTGCTTAGAGCAAGGTATCACGACGATGGATCACGCCGATTTGTATGGTGATTATGAATGCGAAGCGCTGTTCGGACGAGCCATGAAAAGCCGGCCAGACCTGCTGGAGGCGACCCAGAACGTCACCAAATGTGGAATCAAACTGATTTCCGATAAATACCCTGACCGCAGAGTGAAGCACTACGATACTAGCGCCGCGCACATTCAATTCAGTGCAGAGCAATCGCTTCAAAAATTGGGTTTGGATGTCATTGATCTGATGTTGATTCATCGCCCAGATCCATTTATGGATCCCGCTGAAGCCGGACGCGCTTTGGACGACTTGGTGGATAGCGGAAAAGTTCGCGCGGTTGGCGTAAGCAACTTTAAGCCATGGGACTGGGATTTATTGCAGGCCCACATGCATCATCCACTGGTCACTAATCAGATTGAAATCAATCCAATGGATACCTCGTGCTTCCGAAACGGCGACATTGCACTGACCCAAAAGCTAGGGCTTAAGCCGATGGCTTGGTCACCCTTGGCCGGCGGCGCCGTCTTTGGTGACACGGCCCAAGCTCAATCGATTCGTAAGGTAATGGACCCGATCGCTCAACAGGCGGACGTGGGCTTAGATGCGGTTGTGGTAGCGTGGTTGATGGCGCATCCGGCAGGAATTTTGCCTGTTATGGGCACCAACAATCTTGAGCGTATCGCGTCCTTGTCAGACGCTTTTAAAGTTGAGATCGACCGTCAGACCTGGTTTGAGATCTACGAAGCGGCCGTGGGGCAGGAAGTGCCATGAGCCGCGAGCTAAGAGATGCTCTGGGTCAGTGGGCAACTGGGGTTGCCATTGTGACGACTCGATATGCCGAGGGAGATGTCGGGCTGACCTGTAATAGTTTTGCTTCGGTGTCGCTCGACCCAGCCTTGGTGTTGTGGTCAATCCAGCATAGCTCCAATTGTTATGGCGCATTTAAAGACGCAGGTTACTGCGTCAATATTTTGGCCGAGTCCGATGCAGAGGTAGTTTGGAAATTCACCAAAGGTGAGCAGGCCGAGCGCTTCGCCGGTGTTCCAGCCACTCGTTTGCCCAGTGGTCGTTTGCGACTGGATAACGCTATCGCTTGGTTTGACTGCGAGTTACATCAAAATGTGCCGGCGGGCGATCACGACATTCTGATTGGTCAGGTCCAGGCATTTGAAGCGCAGCCGGCGCCCCCCGTTTTATTCGGAGCGGGTCAGCTCGGGCGTTTACAGGCATTGAGTTAAGTCTATGGCAAAGCCTCAACGGGTCGGATTTTTTCTGATACCTGGCTTTGCCATGACGTCCTTTTCACTATCCATTGAAGCCTTAACGGCCACTAATCGAGTGGCCGGCGAAGGCCTGTATGATTATTTGGCCTGTTCACCTTGCGCTCCCAGTGCTGGCGATCAGGTCGAGAGCTCCAGCCGCTTGCATGTTCAAACGACTCATAGCGTGGACGAGGGCTTGGAATGCGATGTGTTGATCGTCTGTGCTTACCAAGGGGCCCCGGCCTTCAGAGACGCCTCGTTTGAGCATCAACTACGCCAGGCCGCGAGGCAAGGTAAGACTGTGGTTGGGATAAGCTGTGGGGCATTTGCTCTGGCTCGTGCAGGCATATTAGAACAGGCGCGGTGTACTCTGGTGCCAGACTATCGCCCGGTCTTTCATGAGCTATATCCAACGATCGAGATCCAAGATTCGATTTTTACCGTCACTCAAAACATCTTGACCAGCGCGGGTGGCACCTCGACTTTGGACATGATGCTTTATCTAATAGGGCGTCACCAAGGGGCCGACTTGATTCGTTTGGTTGCCAGGCAATTTATGCAAGATCGAGTCAGGACGCACGAACAAATTGATACGACCCAGCGACATCTGGGGCTCAGGATCAAAAGTCTGGTTTTAGGCAATGCGGTCGAGATGATGGAGAAAAACCTGGAGGAGCCCCTCAGTATCGCGCAACTGGCTTCAAAGGTCGGTACCACGCCCCGAAACCTTGCTGTCGTATTCAAAAAGCATCTTGGGCTGACACCGGGACAGTATTACTTATCGATGCGTCTGAAGTTGGCCCGGGATATGTTAACTCAAACGGATTTGAGTATATCGAATGTGGCGTTGGCGACAGGATTTAAGACCGCGAGTCACTTTAGCCGAAGTTTTAGAGCCCAATTTGGACTAAGTGCCAGCCAAGCTAGACAGGCAAACTAAGCCGATTTGGCTTTTGGCGGTGCGAGCAAAATCAGCACCACCAAGACAATCAGCCCATAGGCCGCTGCACTGCCCAGTGCGATAAATCCGCCGACGCAGCAAAGTGTGCCCAGCGCCGCCACCCAGCGACCCAGCCCCCGCAGTAAAATCACTGCACTGACCATGGCAGCCAGGTAAACCAGAACGAAGTGCGCATTGGCCAGTGTGATCAGCTCGGCTAAGTCCAGCCAATCGGTATAAAACAACAATGTTGCACAAAAACAAACGGCGGCGATCAGGTTGAGGGCGGCTGTCGGGACCTGTTTGGCGCTACGGTGGGTGAGCCAGGAGGGGAGTTTTCCTTCATCGGCCAGTGACCAGAGTCCCCGGCTAAATCCATTTAAATAGGTGTTGAGCGAGGCAAAGCACGCCAAAAATCCAAATACAGACAATAGCTGTAGGCCGACAGGCCCGAGCCGGTCAGCCGCCAACTGCAAAAGTGCATCTGACTTCACCGATTCGAAGCCTGCGGATAACAAGGTGGCCGCGCAGAGGTAATAGACCAAGCCCGCCAACAGGACACCGCCGACGACGACCCAGGGGATATCTCGTTCTGGGTTGCGGAATTCCTCGGCTAAATTGGCAACGATTTCTAGTCCCAGAAAGCACCACAGCATGAGTCCTGCGGCTTGGGCGATTGGGGCAATGGGGCCCAGTGCGGGGAGGCTTGCATGACTTTGAACCGGCGTCGAGAACGCCAGGGTCGCAATAAAGGTCAGTGAACCTAGAATGATCGCGGTTTGCACCCAAGCCGAGGCGCGTACACCGGCTCGGTTCAGGCCATACACCGCGGCTAGAACGCCGAGTTGCGCAGCCAAATCCCAAGGCTTGGGTATCTCGAACAACCGTTCTAAAAAGATCATGGTAAGTAGTAAGGCGGCCGGCAGGCCGACGGGGATAACGCTGATAAGCACCATGGCGATCACCCACTCGGCTTTGGGTCCAAGCGCCCTGGCTGTCCAGTGGCTTACGCCCCCGGCATGCGGATAGGTGCGCCCTAGTTGACCAAAGACCATGGCCATGGGGACCATAAAGGCGATCAAAATTAGCCAAGAGGTCAAAGAACTTTGACCGGCGATTTGCACCCCTAACACGGGGACGACAAAGACGCTGGAGCCCAGCAGCGACGTAGCGAGCAGTACGAGGCCACCAAACAAACCCAACTGTGGATTTGAACGAGACATGGTCTAGGGAGCAGTGACTTCGAGGTTGTCGATTAAGCGTGCTTTTCCTAGCTGTGCGGCGGTCAGAATGACCAGTTCACGTTGCGAGTGGCCTGGAGCCGTCAGGTTTTGCGCGCAGCGGATTTCGAAGTAATCCGTCTTGAGTCCGGCATTGTCTATTTGTGCGGCGGCTTCGCGCTCGATCATCCCGTAATTGAGGTTGCCTTGACTGATTTGTTGGCCGGCCCATTGAAGTGCGGCGTAGATCGCCGGGGCCTGTTGGCGTTCTGAATCACTGAGGTAGGCGTTGCGGCTAGACAAGGCCAGTCCGTCTGCGGCGCGTCCGGTTGCGACACCTTGGATTTGGATGGGCAATAACAGATCCATCACCATCCGGCGGATCACGGCTAATTGTTGATAGTCCTTGCGGCCAAAATAGGCGATATCTGATTGAACGATATTGAATAGCTTTGCGACTACGGTTGCGACGCCAGTGAAATGACCGGGACGGCTTGCGCCTTCCAGAATGTTACCCAGACTGGGGACTTCGATCTGGGTGTTTACACCGTCGGGATACATTTCTCGCACCGTGGGCGCGAATAAATAATCAACCGATTCGTTTTTCAATTGGGCCAGGTCGGAGTCGAGTGTCCGCGGATAGGCGTCAAAGTCTTCGTTGGGACCAAATTGCATGGGGTTTACGAAGATGGAGGCTACGGTTACATCGCAGCCGGATTTTGAGGCGCGCATCAAATCCATGTGGCCTTCGTGCAGATTGCCCATGGTGGGAACGAAACCGATGCGACGCCCGGCATTTCGGTCTTGGTTTAGTTGAACCCGTAGATCTTGGATGCTGTGAAAAACCGTTGTCATTAGGCGTCCCAACCGTGTTCAGGCGCAGGGAACTGACCGGCTTTAACAGCCTGATCAAATCGATTAAAGCTGTCGGCGGGTGTGTCGCCGGGCTCGGCAAAAACTTTTACAAAACGGGCTAGGCGATGAGGGTTCAGTCCGAGCATGTCATGCATGACCAATACCTGTCCGTCAGTATCCGGCCCGGCTCCAATGCCAATTACAGGAACGTCTGATAGCTCGCTGACTTGGCGGGCTAAGTCGGCTGGAACGCATTCGAGTAACAGCAAGTCGCAACCCGCATCGATCGCGCTGCGAGCGGCTTTCAGTGTGGCTTCACGACTGTCTTGGTCACGGCCCTGAACCTTGTAGCCACCGAAACGGTGAACGAACTGAGGAGTCAGTCCAAGGTGGACGCAGACAGGGACCCCGGCGCTGTTGAGTGCCTGGACAATGGGCGCAAGGCGCTCATCTCCTTCGATCTTGACGATTTCGGCTCCCGCTTGCATTAGAGCCTGTGCGCTGGCCAAGGCTCGTTCAACCGTGGCCGCTTGCATGAAGGGCACGTCACTCATGATCAGGCAATTCTTGTTGCCAGCGGCAACAGCGCGGGTGTGGTAGCACATGGCTTCGTTACTGACGCTGACTGTGCTGTCATTGCCTTGGATGACCATGCCAAGTGAGTCGCCAACTAAAATGACCTCGACCGAAGAATCGCTGGCCCAATGCGCAAAGGTCGCGTCATAGGCCGTCACGCAGGTGAATTTCTGCTGGTTTTTGTAGCCTCGTAAGGTGGCGAGAGTCGTCCGTTTCATGCCGCTTCCATGATCATTAGCCGAGAGTGCTGGATATCCTGCGAACTTGGTCAGTGGGTCCATTGGGGTAGTCTACGGGTAGGCTGGGTCGGGTATCCAGCTCTGCCAGTGGAATCAATACAAAGTCACGCTCGCACAGATAGGGGTGCGGCATGGTTAGCTTGGGCGATTCGACCTTACTCGGGCCCATCAACAAATCAATATCGATGGTGCGAGGGCCCCAGTGAATGTCACGCGTACGTAGCTGGGCCTGTTCGATTTTCTGAGTAGACGCCAGCAAATCGTGCGGCGCTAGGTCGGTGTCTAAGGTCAAACAAAGATTGATGAAACAGTTCTGAGCGACAGGCCCAACCGGATCCGTCTCGTACAGATTAGAGACCTCAACGACTTGACCGAGGCTCTTAAGAGCGTTCACTGCTCGACTCAATTGATCAATGGGATTGTCCAGATTGGACCCTAGACTCAACCAGTAGCGATTCATTTTCTAAACGGGCGGCGTCGACGGCGAGGGCGGTCATCAGGTTGCTCGCGCTCGGGTTTTACATCGGGATGGGCGGCTTGGAATTCGGTCCACCATTGACCCAGGCCAGCGGGGATTTCTTTGCTGTGTTCCCTGAGCAGAAGAAAATCATAAGCGGCGCGGAAGCGCGGCTGGCGCAACATGGCCAGTGCCCGACGAGTCTGAGTGTTGGGCAGTCTTAGTTGCAACTCCCAAATCTCTCGGGTGACCTGGGCAAATCGTCGTGGGATGGCCACAGTCGCCGAATTTGCATCGATCGTGATGGCCCCGGCCTTACGCATGGCGTCCTGAGCTGAAAGGCCTTCAGCCAGCAATTGCTGGAATCGTTGATGAGCCGCAGGCCACAACAAGCAGGCGTACAGAAAAGCCGGATTGACGGTTCGGCCACTCTTCAGGCGTGCGTCTGTATTTTCAAGCGCCTGCTCGATCAGGTCCCAGTAGGTCGATTCGGTGTTCGCTTCTAGTACTTGGCTGGCCTCGGGAAACAGGACTTGGTGCAGTCCGTATTCCCAAGATAATTCAAAGGTATCGGCGCCGTGGCCAGCTTGCAAAAGCTTAAGCACCTCATCAAATAAGCGACTGGAAGAGACTTCGCGCAGCAGGTGGCCGAGCTCAAATATGGGCGCTTCGGTAGCAGGATCGATGGTCAGAGGAAGCTTGCCGAGAAAGCGTATTGCACGCAGCATTCGCACTGGATCTTCGCGATATCGAGTGCTCGGCTCGCCAATGATGCGGAGCTGCTTTGCTTTGGCATCCTGCCATGCGCCGCAGAAATCGTACACGCAGCGGTCTTTATGGTTGTAGTACAGCGCGTTTAGGGTGAAGTCACGGCGCTGCGCATCGTCAGCGACGGTTCCGCCGTAAACGTTATCGCGAGTCAGCATGCCGTTGGCATCTTGGCGTGCTTCGGTGTCGTTGCTGTCATCTTGATGGGGTGCACGGAAGGTCGTGACTTCAAAGACCTCGGGCCCCATTCGAACATGCACGATTTGAAAGCGTCGGCCAACGATGCGGGCCCGGCGAAATAATCCGCAGATCTCGTCGGGTGTGGCGTTGGTCGCCACATCGAAATCCTTGGGTATGTTGCCGAGTAAAAAATCGCGTACGCCACCGCCCACTAAGTAGGCCTCGAAGCCGGCCTCGTTCAGTGTTTGCATAATAGAAATGGCAGAGGCGTTTAGACGATCTTCGTCAATGCCGTGAATTTCGAGTGGGATGATGTCGTGGATAGCGGTCTCTCCATTGCGTGTCGATATTCTACCCATGGATGGTGCAATAAAGAACTGGAAATAAAAAAGGAGGCGATGCCTCCTTCATAGTGCTTGCTTGTTCTTTTTGTTTTCGCTCAACCCTGAAGTCTATGTCCGCTTATTTTTATTGTTCGGAACTTCAGTAATTTGATCTGCTACTCCGTAGCTTATTCTGTGCGGCTTATTATTGTTCTTTCCGCTCCGTGCTCTTTGTTATTGTTATGAGCACTGAGGACATAGCATTTAGCGTGCCAACTTTTGAAAGGCCGATGTTTTCTGGGTTTCTTTGCTTGATCTGGATCAAGTTCTTAACATTTTGTTACCGATTGCGGGGTGAGTGTTACCCAGGGTGTCACTCTAGGTAACACTAATCGTTACCCTTCTTATTGCCGCGGGGAATGCCTAGTCGCTGGCGGCGCTCCCACAGCGACTTGCGACTGATCCCTAAACGCTTGGCCAGCTCGGTTTCGCTCATGTGATCCTGATGGGCCAATACAAAGTGCTGAAAGTAATCTTCCAGTGACATTTCGCTTTGTGTGGTATTTGCAGAAGGCGTCGCCTCGGGCGTCATTGATGATTCGGATTGAGCCTGTAGTCCCAGATGCTCAGGTTCGACGATATCGGTCTCTGCGAGGATGCCAGCACGTTCGAGAGCATTTTCCAGTTCCCGAACATTGCCGGGCCATGAGTGCGATTGCAGGGCCACCCGAGAGGCATCGGATAAACGTAAGTTAGGCCGCTCGAATCGCTCACCTACGCGCTTTAAGAAGACTTCTGCCAACAGGCCAATGTCACTGCCACGCTCCCGTAGCGCCGGCACCGTAAGCTCGACAACATTCAGTCGATAGAATAAGTCTTCGCGGAATTGACCGGCCTCAACCATTTTTTTTAGGTTTCGGTGGGTGGCACAAATCAATCGGACGTCTACTTTTCGTGGAGTCACCTCACCGACTCGGCGGATCTCGCCTTCTTGGAGCACTCGTAACAAACGGGCTTGAGCCTCCAATGGCAACTCACCAATTTCATCGAGGAATAGGGTTCCATTATTGGCGGTTTCGATCAGGCCGATACGGTCTGCATGGGCACCGGTGAAAGCGCCCTTTTGGTGGCCAAATAGTTCTGACTCTACTAGCGACTCAGGAATCGCCGCGCAGTTTACGCTGACTTGATTGTTTTGGGCCCGAGCACTTTGCATGTGAATCGCCTTGGCGATGAGCTCTTTGCCGGTGCCGCTTTCGCCATGAACCAAGACGGTGACATCAGTCTTGCCGACACGCTTAATCTTGTTGAATAGCTCCAACATCGGCTGGGATTCGCCAATAATTCCATGCTGCTCGCTGCCTGCAGGCAATTGACGCCGCCCAGGATCGTTTAAAAGTCCGTTAATCTTTTCAAGCAGTTCGCTATGGTCAAAGGGCTTGGGCATAAAATCCCGTGCACCGAGTCGCATCGCATCAACAGCGGCATTAATTGAGGCATGACTGGTTAAGATCAAAACGGGGGTCGGTGCCGCCAGGTTGATCAAGGCATGTCCGCTTCCGCCGGGTAGTCGCAAGTCCGAAATCACCAAATCAAATTGTTGCAAGTCGTGCGATGTGGCGGTCGCGACAGACCAGGATTCAGTGACTTCATGGCCAGCACTTTGAAGCAATAGCAATAAGCTTTTACGAATAATGGCTTCGTCTTCAACGATCAGAATTTTTGCCACGGAAATCTCTAGTCTGGGTTATAGATTGGCAGTGTTATGGTCATACGAGTGCCACCCTGTTTGGTTGGACTGTGTGCATGAATCTGCCCGTCGTGTTGCTGCACAATACCATAGCAAATGGCCAGGCCGAGACCTGTGCCGCCTTGGTCTAGGTGTCCGCTAACGAATGGCTCAAAAATCCGAGGTAACAAATCGGCGTCGATGCCGTGGCCTCGATCCTCGACGTCAATTTGCAATTGGCCCTCGCCGTTCTCGAAACAATCTAGATAAATCGTCTGATTTGCTTGGCTTGCTTGAGCGGCGTTCTTAAACAGATTGATAAGCACTTGGCTGACCGCAACCGGATCCCCATGGCACTGACGTTTGATAATGCGTCTGAGGAAAATTTTGTATTCAGCATAAGCCGGGTCAAGTTCGAATAGCCGGATCGAGTCGTTAATTAAATCGGTGCTCTCAAAAGGATGCTTGGTAAGCTGAGTCTCGCCTTCGCGAGAAAATTTGAGCAGGCTGCGAATGATTCGATTAATGCGTTGTGTTTGTTCGCGAATCAGGCTCGCGTTTTCCTTTTCAGATGCAGGCAGCAGTTGTGCCAACGAGTCGATACCCGTCAGGGGGTTGCCAATCTCGTGTGCAACGCCTGCGGCCAATTGCCCTAATGAGGCAAGGCGGTCTTGGTGAGCCACTCGGTGCGCTAGCTGTTTTGACTCTGTCCGATCCTCCACCAGCAAAACCGTCGGCATCTGTTCATCTCGAGACAGTCTGGCCCGATGCAGTGTCCAGGCTTGAGGGCCATGATCGACGTCAATCGATGCGAGTGTGGTCTCGGTGTTAATCCGATTGAGATGCCCTCCCCAAGGTTCAGGAAGTTGGGTCAGCGGTTTGTTTAAGACCGTTTTCGCAGTCAATCCAGACAGCGTCTCCATGTTCGAATTCCAATGCAGAATTCGTGAGTCAGGCGCTAAGCCGACACAGCCCAACGGGAAAGCATCCAAAAGCGTCATTTGATGCTCTAGGGTTCGGCGCTTGCCTGCAACGACCGCCCACCAAAACATGAAAAGAATAAAGCCAAGGATGGCGATAATGGTGATGGCTTCAGAGTTCATGGATGCGACGCCATTG
>JAAXJV010000031.1 GCA_012269655.1 Pseudomonadales bacterium | reverse complement strand
TGGAAATAGGCGCTAGCCAAACACAAAAAGTCATAGCGCTGACCGCGATTGCGGTTGGCGCTTTGGTGTGTCTGCCGATCGCGTCCGTGCTGTATCAGGCACTGGTGGCGCCCTCGGATTTGTGGAGTCACCTAGCCCAAACGGTGTTGCCGGATTACCTCACCAACAGTGCCTGGCTGATGTTCGGTGTGACGTTTGGGGTCGTTTTGTTAGGCATCCCCAGTGCGGCCTTGGTGAGCCTCTGTGAATTTCCCGGGCGCCGGCTGGTTTCTTTGTTGTTGCTGCTGCCGCTGGCCTGTCCGGCGTACATCTTAGCCTACACCTACACTGGAATTTTGGATCCGGCAGGCATGTTCGCCGGCATTTTTCCTCAGCCTTGGTTGGCATCGGTGCGTTCGCTACCGGGCGCCATTTTGATGTTCAGCTTGGTGCTTTATCCCTACGTCTACTTGCTGGCTCGTGCCTCATTCCTTTCTCAGAGTGTGCGCAGTTTAGAAGTTGGCCGATCACTGGGGTTGACGCCTGCTCAGGCATTTTTTCGGCTGGCGCTGCCGATGGCTCGGCCGGCGATTGCTGCGGGAATTACCTTGGCATTGATGGAAACCTTAGCGGACTACGGTACGGTGCAGTTCTTCGGTGTTCCCACCTTTACCACTGGCATTATGCGGGCGTTTTACGGGATGGGGGATGCGGCCGCCGCTGCACAACTGGCCTCGACATTGCTGCTGTTTGTTGCCGTCCTGGTGCTGGCAGAGCGATTCTCGCGCCGGCGAATCCGCTATTTCGGTGACAGCGACCAAGGCAAAAGCTCGCTTCGGGTTCCACTCCATGGTTGGAAGGGCGTGTTGGCACTGGTGCTCTGTTTGTTGCCCCCAACGCTGGGTTTGTTTGTTCCGGGTGTTTTCCTTGTGCAGTGGGCCTTAACCGATGCATTGGGGCAATGGAGCACACTGATTCCATTGGCATTCAGTTCATTTGTCCTCGCGTTAATCGCAGCGCTCTCAATTGTGTTTGGCAGCTTGATCTTGGGTTACGCCCAGCGACTGTCGAGCAGTATTTGGGTGCGCTTAGCCACCGTGCTAGCGGGTTTGGGCTATGCCTTGCCGGGCACCATTATTGCGATTGGGGTCCTGATCCCCGTGGCGGCACTGGATCGAGAATTGTTCCTATGGGCCCGCGAATCATTTGGCGTGAATATTGGCCTGATCTTCACCGGCACCATTGCGGCACTGGTGTTGGCCTATGGTGCTCGCTTTACTGCGGTGAGCCTGGGTGCGATCACCAGTGGGCTGGGTCGAGTGAAGCCTAGCTTGGACGAGGTCGCCATTCTGGCTGGGTACCGGCCCGTCCAAATTCTAAGACGGATCCACGTGCCCTTGATGCGTGCTTCAGTCCTAACCGCGGGATTGATTGTTTTCGTGGATGTTTTAAAAGAACTCCCCGCAACCTTGGTGCTGCGCCCCTTTGACTTCAATACACTGGCAGTCCGAGCCTACGAGCTGGCGGGTGACGAGCGACTGATTGACGCGGCGCCGGCCAGCCTTGCGATTGTCTTGGTGGGTTTGATTCCGGTTATCTTGTTAAACCGTTCGGTAGATGGAGTGCAACACTGATGGCATCGGTCATGCTTCACAATGTGGATTTGGGCTATGACGGAAAAGCCATAGTGCACCAGGTCAATCTGAGTCTGGCCAGTGGTGAGCTGGGTTGCCTATTGGGCCCAAGCGGCTGCGGTAAGAGCACCTTGCTGCGCAGTATTGCGGGCTTCACGCCGCTACTGGGTGGGCAAATTCTGCTCGACAAAACGGTCGTGGCCGACGAAAGCCGAGTCCTGCCCCCGCAGGATCGTGGCGTTGGCTTGGTGTTCCAGGATGTTGCATTGTTTCCCCATTTAAACGTCAACGACAACATTCGATTTGGAATCGAAAAGTGGTCGCTCAAAGACCAAAAAGCTCGAGTCACGGAATTGCTGTCTTTGGTCGGTTTGTCGGGGCTTGAACAACGCTTTCCGCACGAGCTCTCCGGTGGCCAAGCTCAGCGGGTGGCCTTAGCCCGCGCGATGGCCCCTCGGCCCAAGGTATTGTTATTGGACGAGCCTTTCAGTGGCTTGGACAGTGAGTTGAGGGCCAGATTGGCAGTCGAAGTCCGCGGCATTTTGAAAACCGAAGGTGTGACCGCTCTGATGGTGACCCATGATCAAAAAGAAGCCTTTGATTTCGCCGACCGAGTGGCGGTCATGAAGGCAGGCATTATTGAGCAGTTTGATGCCGCGTATCGGTTGTATCACGAGCCCCGCACAGAATTTGTCGCTAAATTTGTCGGAGCCGGGGACGTCATGCCCTGCTCGGTCTTAAGTAGCACGCAGGTAGAGTCGCCGCTGGGTGTCTTGGATTCTGATGTG
>JAAXJV010000039.1 GCA_012269655.1 Pseudomonadales bacterium | reverse complement strand
CATGGGCTGCGACATGCCTTTGCCACCCATTTATTGAACCATGGCGTCGATTTGCGGTCAGTTCAGTTGATGCTTGGACATGCAGACTTAAGCACCACACAGATCTATACTCACGTTGCCCAAGCGCGTTTGGCTCGCTTGCACGAGCAACATCATCCTCGAAACCGATAGGAACCCTCATGCGATTTACTGCCCTTGTTATGACGCTGATCAGTGGCCTGGCCATGGCCGAAACACCAGAAGACCGTGTCCGGGCAGGGTTGGCCACGCTCAATGACCGCGTCGCCATTATGGAAGTGCAAGAGATTGGGAGCGGATTGTTTCAGGTCGTGCTGGCCAGTGGTGAGCGGTTGTATACCGTCGAGGATGGCCGTTTCCTGTTAACGGGCGATCTGTACGAGGTCAGCGAAAACGAGATTGTGAATCTGACCGAGATGCAGCGTAATGGCGAGCGGTTGGCTGCCATCGAAGCATTGAATCCCGATGACATCATCAGCTTTGCACCGGCAGGCGAAACCAAGAAAGTCGTTTATGCCTTTACGGACATTGATTGCGGCTACTGCCGAAAATTGCATGACGAAATTCAGGATTACACCGATTTGGGTATCGAGATTCGTTATCTGGCCTTTCCACGGGCCGGTGTTGGGTCCTCCAGTTTCCAAAAGTATGTCAGCGCGTTTTGTTCATCGGACAACAAGCAGAGTCTGACCGACGCAAAAGCAGGTCGTGAGATCTCAACGCTGAACTGTGAAAATCCCATTGCGGCTCAGTACGATTTGGGTCGCATGCTGGGCGTTTCTGGGACGCCCTCATTAATTTTGGACAGTGGCCAGATGGTCCCAGGATACGTGCCTGCAGTGGATTTGGCCCGCCAACTAGGCCTGTAAATACGCCGCTAAACAGTGGTATTCTTGGCGACTCACTTAATCGGTCGCCTGAGGGACTCATGAACACGGATTTCCAGCGCATTTCGCGCCTGCCCCCCTATGTTTTCAACGTTATCGGTGAGATGCGTCAGGAAGCACGAGCGCGGGGCGAGGACATCATCGACCTGAGCATGGGTAATCCCGATCAGCCGACCCCTGAGCACATCGTAAAAAAATTGGCAGAAACGGCGGAGCGTGGCGATACGCACCGCTACTCTCAATCCAAGGGAATTCCACGCCTTCGTCGCGCCATGGCGAACTGGTACAAAGACCGTTACGACGTTGACCTAGACCCAAACTCTGAAGTCATTGCCACCATTGGGTCGAAAGAAGGCCTGGCGCACTTAGCCTTGGCGACCTTATCTCAAGGCGACACGGTATTGGTGCCCAATCCGGCATACCCGATTCATCCCTACGGTTTTGTCATTGCCGGCGCCGAAATTCGTCACGTTCCGATTGGCCCTGACAGCGATTTCTTTGCTGAGCTGGAAAGTGCCATTCGCAATACCTTCCCGAAACCCAAAATGTTGGTCTTGAACTTCCCGGCTAACCCTACGGCTCAGTGCGTCGAACTCGATTTCTTCGAAAAAGTGGTGGCCATCGCCAAAGAACATCAGATTTGGGTCGTGCAGGATCTGGCCTACGCGGACATCTGCTTTGACGGTTATGTCGCCCCCAGTATCTTGCAGGTGCCCGGCGCCAAAGAGATCGCGGTTGAATTTTTTAGTCTGTCAAAGAGCTACAACATGCCGGGTTGGCGCGTCGGATTTTGTTGCGGCAAC
Source organism: Pseudomonadales bacterium (assembly GCA_012269655.1). GTDB lineage: Bacteria > Pseudomonadota > Gammaproteobacteria > Pseudomonadales > Litorivicinaceae > Litorivicinus. The sequence continues at coordinate 718 of JAAXJV010000039.1, read as the reverse complement.
CCTGAGCTGGTCGGTGCCTTGGCACGGATCAAGAGCTACATGGACTATGGCACATTTACCCCGATTCAAGTGGCGGCCATTGCCGCGCTGGAAGGGGATCAACAGTGCGTGGCGGACATCACGGAAATGTACCGCAGTCGGCGCGATGTGATGTGCGACGGTTTGGAAGCCGCAGGCTGGCCTGTCGAGCGCCCCAAGGCAACTATGTTTGTCTGGGCGAGAATTCCTGAGCAGTACCGTCACATGGGCTCGCTAGAATTTGCCAAAAAACTATTGATTGAAGCCAAGGTGGCGGTTAGTCCGGGCATCGGATTTGGTGACTACGGTGACGAATACGTTCGCATCGCTTTGATCGAAAACGAACATCGTACCCGGCAAGCCATCCGGGGCATCAAGAAGATGCTACAGAAAGACGCTGCCAACGCCGCGTAATCAAGGAGACTACATTGCAACCCATTCGAATTGGTCTGTGCGGCCTAGGTACTGTCGCTCAGGGAACCTTGGCGGTATTGCGTCGTAATCAATCAGAGATCGAGCGGCGAATTGGACGGCCGATTCAAGTCACCCGCGTGGGTACACGTTCAGATAAGCCGGGTGTTGATTTGTCTGACGTGGCGGTGGATCGCAATGTTTTAGAGGTCGCCAAGGCCGATGACGTTGATATTGTCGTTGAATTGATTGGTGGCTACGACACGGCCAAAGACATCGTGCTGGATGC
>JAAXJV010000197.1 GCA_012269655.1 Pseudomonadales bacterium | reverse complement strand
GCCAGATGAAAACGCGACTTGGTAGAGTGCACACAGCAGGATCAATCCAAAGCCAACAAAAATGCCAAAGCCCTGCGCAACGAAACCGATCATAGAGGGCCCTAACATGATGCCGCCGTAGCCCAAGGTTGCTACGCTGGCCAACCCCTGGCCTGGAGTTACATTGGGGTCATTTGCAGCGCGCGCACAGCCCAACGGGAATACGGGAGCCAATCCCAGTCCCAGCAATGCAAACCCGACCCAGCTCACGGCCAGAATCGGAGCTAGCAGAATAAGGCTAACCCCCAAGGTGGCCAAAACCCCGCCGAACCAGCAGACCTGTGCGGCGCCGTGTTTAGCGACCAATCCGTCGGCCGCCATGCGGCCAATGAACATGGTCAAGCTAAATACGACAAATCCACTGATGGCCATCGCATCGCTGACCTCCAGATGGGTGCGCAAAAAAATGGCGGCCCAATCGGCGACAGCGCCTTCGGCTAACGCCGCACAGAACATTAAAAAGCCCACGATCAATAGACTCCGATGCGGCCAAGCAAAGGCCGGCGCATCGTCAGTCACCGGCTGCGCCGCCCATCGAACGCGACTGACGGCGATGGCTACTCCAGCCATCAGCAGCACGGCCAATCCAACATGCTCGACAATGCTCAAGCCCAACTTGACGGCGCCCAGACCGATCAATCCACCGGCTCCGGCAAACAAGCTCCAATTGGCATGCAGGGAGGACATGATGGGTTTAGGGCGCTGGCGTTCGACCTCGGCACCCCAGCCATTCATCGCAACATCCATAGCACCGATCATGGCGCCGAAGGTGGCAACCAATAAGGTCAGTGTCCAGATATTGGGCGCCATGGACAGGGCCAGCAGTGCGCCCAGGGTGGCCCAGGTAAACCCTTTGCTTACGCGTGCGGCTCCATGCAGATCCATGATTCGTCCGGCCAAAGGGAATGACACAATGCTGGCTAGTGCCAAGACCAGCAAGATACTGCCTAATTGGGCGGGCTCGAGTTGCAACGCGTCTTTGAATGAGGGAATGCGCGAGGCCCAGGTGCCAAAACTGGCCCCGGCGATCGCAAAGGTTGAAATCACGGCTTGATAAGGTGTCATGTTGGCATCCTGCCGTGGGTTCTTAGGGCTCGCAAGCGCTTTGTTCCAAAGCTTGCTTGAAACACCGGATCGGGTGCTCCACCTACGTAAAATGTTTACGGAAAAACAACTTCAGGAACGATTGCGTGCGCTCGGCGAAGTCGAGTGCGTTGTCAGGGACCATCATCAATTCAAGCTTAAACTCGGCTTGGGTGAGGAAGCCTACGCCTCGCTTCGTATTACCCGTCACTTGCAGGAACTATGGGATGTCGGTGGCGCGGCGGCCGCCGGGGCTGGGGTTGCGAAAACCTTATTGGCTGCATCGGGGCCGTTGGCGGCGTTTGGTGTGGCGGCCTCGACGCCAGTGGGTTGGTTGTTTGGTGCCGCCCTGGTATCCGGCAGCACCTATTATGGTGTGATGCGGATGATCAAAGGTGCGCAACGCAATCGCGTGGACGTGATACCCAAATTTATTAATAGCCCGATCGATTTGTTGGGGGCCACGCTGTTCGATCAGATGGGTGGCTTGGCCATTAAGGTTGGCTCGCTGACCGGCGCGATGAGCCCAGAAAAAGAAGCTTTTCTGATCGAGCGAGCTTATCGTCAATGGGGGATCAATCCAGATTACGCTCGCCTAGCTCTACCCCTGATTCAGCAGAGCGTATCGAACCTTCGATTGAAAGCAATGACTCAGGAATTGGTACGTTTTCAGATCGACAATCCAGATTGCAATCCACAGGCCATGCGGGCGGATTTGTATGACTTTGTTCAGGCGGTCGCTAAGGCCGATGGAGAAATCGGTGAAGTGGAAGAGCTTGCCCTCGAAGCAATCGATTCCGTGATGGATAGTGAGCTGTCAGCACGCGTTCGCTTAGGACGAAGTGCCGAGGGCATGGTCAATACCGTTGGCACCGTGGCCTCAGGCACCCTTCAATCGAGCCTACGACGCTTATCCAAGCAGGCTCGACGTTCTCTGGGATTTAAAAGTCGGCTGAAGCCATAAATTCGCCAAACTTCCGACACCATACGGTGACCGATTTGACTGCTTTCGTTTGCTGTGGATCGAGCGCCCCCAATGAATAATAGCTGGCGCCTTCACCTTTGACTAACTCGGCCACTTCAATTTGCTGAGTCGTGTTAAACCGCACCTCATCGGTAATTTTCTGATCCATCGAGACGTACAAATACAGATCGGGTGCGAAACCAATGTTCAGGTCGGGGCTGAGTTGAATGAATATTTCCCCGTCTTTTTCAATCAGCGATACCCCACCTTCGCCGTAGTGGACGGCGTCCTGTCCTGGATCGTCTTTTCGAAACCGTGTTTACGCTAATCGGTTGCCGCATACCCGGATTTTCTCGGG
>JAAXJV010000142.1 GCA_012269655.1 Pseudomonadales bacterium | reverse complement strand
ACCCAGCACAGGAATTCCACATGACATTGTCTACCGATCTCTTGGTCCACATCGGCGCATTTTTCTTTTTGCTCGCTTATATGGCGCGCGACCAATTGGTGCTGCGCAGTCTGATCGTGTTGGGCACGTTTTTTTACATTTCATTCTATTTTGTTCAAGAGCAAATCCTATGGCCCTTGGTGGCGTGGGAAACGAGCTTTGTTTTGATCAATATCTTCATGCTGGCTCAGATCTACCATGAGCGGGCCGAGTTCAAAATGACCCGGGATGAGCGAATTTTGTTCGCTGAATTAAGCGCCTTGAACCCAGGCGAGTTTCGTAGGCTGATGAAAATTGGGCAGCGCTTCGATGCGCCTTACGAGGTGCCCATTACACAGGTGGGTGAGTCTCCGACCTATCTCACATTTGTTATCGAAGGCCGGGCTCGGGTTGAAAAAGACGGGAACAGTTTTGAGATAGGTCCACGGGTCTTTGTAGGCGAGCTGGCATTTCTTATGGTCAAGCCGGCCTCGGCCACTGTGCATCTGTTGCCAGGGGCCCATTGCATTCGCTGGCCGGTAAAGGACCTTTCGGCCTTGTTACGGCGCCATCCGCAAATGAAAGTCGCATTTGATTCGGTCTTGAACCAAGACATCGCACGAAAGCTTGCAAGCTGAGTCTAGTACCTCTGGGTTGATAAGTGCTGTTACGTAGTTCAGGCTGGCGCGATGAATAATAATAAACCGGGAAAGGCGTCCGACGGCTTAAAGCTATTTGGTGTGGGAATCGCACTTGCTATCGCCATCGCCTGCGTTGTTTACGTTAGTTTTTTGAACTACCGGTCACAAGTGGTAGAGCAATTAACCGTGGCCGCAGATCTTCGCTTACAGGCAGTTCAAACGGCATTGGCCGTAGCTGAAGCCGATGCACAAATCTTCGCCAGGGCGTTTGGCGAATTGCATAGTGACAACGGCACATCTTCCGAGATGCAGGCCTTTGCCGAACTGTTCCTGGCGCAATATCAGCATTACTTTCAAGCCCGTATTCTTGATCCCTCTGGCCAAGAAATTAGGAAGTGGAGTTGGGATGGCGCAATTGTAAAGGCGTCTGATGCGCTACAAGATAAATCTGACCGTTACTATTTCCGGGAAGGTCAGAACCTGGCGCTGGGCCAGTCTTATTTGTCTCGAGTGGATTACAACCAAGAACAAGGCGCGCTTGAGCTTCCGTTGCGTCCTACCGTTAGGTCGGTAGCTCGATTCGACTACAGCGCCCATGACCACGCCCACGACCACGACCATGACCATGACCATGACCATGACCATGAATACATTGCTGTTCTAAACATGGATCTGTCATCGGTGTTGGCTTCGATCAGAGCTGACGATACGTCTGTTTGGGCCGAGCATTTTGAATATTTTGCACCCGTGAACGAGCCGATTCCAAACCTAGGCGTTCCATCAAAATTTATCTTAATGAAGTCTTCCGAGCGCGCTGGGGCGGAGTTAAAAAATGTGTTGCCGTTGCATCATAAAGTTAATTTGGATCCTGGCCTGTTGCAGGCACCGGGCGAGCAGGTCTTCGCGGGAGGCGGGAATGGGCTATTTTTAGCCAAGACTGACATCTTGGGCGAGTCGTCAAATTTGCTGGGTGTCAGGGTTTGGACTCCCCCAGGTTTGGTGCCGATCCAATTCGCTCAACAGTCGATCGGGCTTCTGGTTGCGCTGTTGACCATTTTTGTTTCGGTATTGGCCTTGTTGGCAGATCAGCAACGGAAGAATGCGCTGTTGGCTTCACAGGAGAGGAGGCTAACTGAACAGGTCGAACAGTTGGAAAACAGTTCGAAAAAATTGAACGAGCAGAGCGAGCGTCAAAAACAAATGTTTGCCGTGGTCGGGCATGAGCTACGTACACCGGTGGCCTCGATCAGCATGTTGTTGGACGATCCGGATTTATCATCGGATCGAAAACTCGAGAACACCCGTGAGATTTCTGAAAACCTTCTTAACGTGCTCGAAGACCTTCGAGTGGTGGTCGCACCGGAACGAGCACTAGAAGCCAAGTGGCAGTCGGACGAGCCTGCGAAAGTCATTGAGCGGGCGATTAATCCTCTACAGCCTGTCGTGCGAGCCCAGGATATGAACTTGCAATGCTCGATCGACGGATTGGGTCTGTATGAGTTTAATGCACAGGCACTAAGACAAATTTTGACAAATCTCGTTAAGAACGCAGCCGTGCATTCTGGCGGCGCACGTGTTGTAGTTCGATTCAACGTTGAGAAAACGGAAAAAGAATGTTTCGGGCAGCTTATCGTTGAAGACGACGGGGTTGGCATACCGGCACACAAACTTAGCCAACTGATGCAGCCTTTTCAGGCGGGTAACGAGTCAATGGGCTCAGGTCTGGGCTTATATATCACCTCTGAATTGGCCAAGGTGGCAGAAGGCGATCTGGTCTATTCAGACTCTCCATTGGGTG
>JAAXJV010000215.1 GCA_012269655.1 Pseudomonadales bacterium | reverse complement strand
GCTCTAAGCGCTGGCTGTACCGCGACATACCAAAACAGAAAACAAAGAATCCAAAGGCTGCAAAGACATACCCTTCGATCGTAAAGCCAAGCCACTGGGTGTTGGTGGCCGCGGCCTGCGCCATGCCCAGCAAGTCAAACAGACCGATAATCAACACCAGTGTGGTGTCTTTAAACAGACCAATAAAGGTGTTCACGATACCGGGAATGACCAGCTTTAGAGCCTGCGGCAGGATGATCAACAACATCGACTTCCAATAGCTCAAACCCAGTGCGTCAGCGGCCTCGTACTGTCCTTTGGGAATAGCCTGCAAACCACCACGGATCACTTCGGCCATATAGGCGGAGCTAAACAAAGCCACCCCAACCAGTGCGCGCACCAATTTGTCTGGACTCAGGTTCTCAGGCACAAACAAGGGAAACATGACTGACGCCATGAACAACACTGTAATTAGCGGAATGCCGCGCCAAAATTCAATGAACACAACGCAGATCGACTTGACCACCGGCATATCAGACCGACGCCCCAGCGCCAGCACGATACCCAGGGGTAACGAAGCCACAATACCGGTTACTGCGATCACCAAGGTCAGGAACAAGCCGCCCCACCGTGGTGTTTCAACAAATTCGAGACCAAAGCTTCCACCGACGTAGAGGTAGAAAAAGACAATTGGATACACCAGCAACAAGATGCCAGCCAACACGCCTTTAACCTTACCGGGGACCGCTTTGAAAAACAGCGGCAAGGCCGTCACGACGACCAGAATGTATGACAGATTGATCCGCCACAGCTCCTCGCCTGGGTAACGGCCATACATCAATTGCTGCATCCATACGTCGATGAAGACCCAACATGCGCCGACTTTTGAACAGTCATCACGGGTCTCGCCTACCCAGTCCGCTTGGATAAACAGCCAGTTCGCCATCGGCGGCACAATGATGTACAGCAGATACAACGAGAACAGGGTCAGAACGGTGTTAACCGGGCCGTCAAACAAGTTGTCACGGATCCAAGCAACCGGTCCCACCATGTTTTTCGGTGGTGGCAGATCGGGATGCGTACCCGGAGTATATTTTTCACTCATGTCTAACGCTCCACCAACGCCATTTTGGCGTTATACCAATTCATAAAGGCCGAAATGACCAAGCTTAAGAACAAATAAACCGCCAAGGTCATCGACATAATCTCGACCGCCTGACCTGTTTGGTTCAGCGCCGTACCAGCAAACACCGCCACCAAATCGGGATAGGCGATGGCCGCAGCCAAGGATGAGTTTTTAGTCAGGTTCAGGTACTGACTGGTCAACGGCGGAATGATGACACGCAACGCCTGCGGAATAATGACCAATCGCATCGTGATGCCGGGCTGCAGGCCCAGAGCATAGGCTGCTTCTGTCTGCCCTTTGTTAATAGCCATAATGCCCGAGCGGACGATTTCAGCGATAAACGATGCGGTATAGGTCGACAGGGCCAGCACCAACGCTGCGAATTCAGGCGTCAGAGTTGCACCACCGCGGAAGTTGAACCCTTTCAGTACCGGCTCTTCAAAGGTCACTGGGAAGCCCGTCATCGCCGCCGCTGCCAATGGCAATAAAACAATCAACGCGAAGGCTGTTCTCCAGACTGGAAATGCCTGTCCTGTGGCAGCTTGGCGCTTGCGTGCCCATTTGCCGATGCCGATCGCGGCTAAGATTGCGATGACAACCGCCCAGCCAATTAAGCCTGCGCCGTCTTCCCAAATGGGCTTAGGCCCGACCAGCCCTCGGTTCGACAGAAATACGCTGTCACCAAACTCAATCGCATTTCTGGGTTTGGGCAAGGGCCGCAAGACCGCGAAATACCAAAAGAAGATCTGTAACAACAGTGGCAGGTTACGCAGCGTGTCGACATAAATAGCCGCCAAACGCGAAACCAAGAAGTTGTTGGATAGTCGCGCAACACCGATCGCAAACCCCAGTACGGTCGCCAAAATGATGCCGACAATACTGACGTAAATGGTGTTACCCAAGCCAACAAAGAATGCGTCCAAATAAGACGAGTCTTCATCGTAAAAAATAATCGACTCAGCAATCGAGAATCCGGTGCTGACCGATAAGAAATCAAAACCTGACGCAATACCCTGTCGCTCTAAGTTGGCCATGGTATTGGAGACCAACGAGTAGCCTAGGTAGAAGACAAAGCCTAGGGCTAGCGCTTGGAATACCAGCGCACGTTTTTCAGGATCACGCCAAAATGGGGGCTTAGACGGCATTTGCACATCCGGTGCGGCCGACTGTTGGGGAGCTTGACTCATGCTTTTCCTCAAGCGTTCTTATAAAAAAGGGCGGGTATCATGGATACCACGCCCTTATTCATGCCTAACCTTCGATTAACGTAGGGGCATTGCGTACATCAGACCACCTTCTGTCCACAGGCTGTTAACGCCACGGGGCAATTCGATGGGAGTGATGTTGGCTTC
>JAAXJV010000011.1 GCA_012269655.1 Pseudomonadales bacterium | reverse complement strand
CGCATGGGCTTGGCTTCTGGCTATTGCAACGTGGGCAACTTCGGCTCAGAAAAGCGTTTGCATTATACCGCTATCGGCAATGCCATGAACGAAGCAGCACGAGTTCAAGGACTGTGCAAGCCAGATCGAATCTTGATCAGTGAAGAGTGCTACAAACGCGTTAGCGATAGCTTTGAATGCCAACAGCTGGATGAAGTCGAACTCAAAGGACGCAGCCACGCCACCAAGATTTATTTGCCCAGAGAACGGCGCGCCGAAGGCCGAAATGAAACCTTGGCCTGCCATGATCCAGGCTTCCGATTGTTTTTAGACAGCCACAGCATCAAGAACAAAAAAATGATCGAAGCCCAACTGAAACGGGCACTAAAATTGATCGAGGACAATTGATGGATTTTGACTTCAATATTTCACGTATTTACCGCCGTGAATTTTCCAATCCCGCGGACGTCGAGACCTTTATCAACTCGGTTCAAGTGATTGAAAAGCGGATCTCATCGGCCACCTTGCGCCTGCGTCTGCATCAATGCAGTGAAAATCCCCTCGTGATTTTTGAAATCTGGGAGTATCCCGATGAGGACACCATGGAATGGGTCAGACAAAGCCTTGAGGGGGCTACTTCAGGTGCTCCGACCTTGGCGATGGCCAGCGAGTCATATACGGCCAAGGTTCGCAGTGCGATGGATCTAGAGGAATAACGGCTAGCTCGCCATATCCCGGCCCTCACTGGGTCGGAATGCCATCAAGGTCACATCATCGCGGCGCGCTTCATCCCCTTGCCATAGGTTGAGCTGACGCCCAACCGTACGAATAATCTTGGCAGGCGCCGGGCCACCGGCTGATTCCAAGGCCTCGATAAAGCGCCGTGTTCCCCAGACCCGCCGAGTTTCAGCACCAACCTGGGTCGCCAACCCGTCGGTCGCGAGCACAAAGGTGTCCTTGGACATGCTCAGACGATGCATCTCTACCTTTAGGCGGCTGTCTCGAATGTTGTAGCCCAGTGTGGTTCGGGCCCCACGCAGTCGCTCTACCTGCCCGGTCTCGGATACGACGAATAAATCGATACCGGCACCGGCAAATTGCAATTGATCGTCAAATCGGCTGAAACGAATGACGGCGCATTCCAGCCCGTCCCGACCCGGTTCCTCGACCGTGATCCCCATGCTCTCGCAGACGCCATCGTGGATCTTCTGGATTAATTTAGAGGCACTGGGCGCAGTCGGGGAGCTAAGTAGCGCTTTTTCGATCACCGAGGTGACGATCAGCGTCATTAACGCCCCCGGTACGCCATGTCCTGTACAGTCAAAGAACACCAAATAGGTCTGCCCCGCATGTTCACCCACCCAGTAGAAGTCGCCACCCACCTGATCTTTGGGCTGCCATAACACGGCTGATTTGCCTAACAGTTCATCAACACGCTGCTTAGTCGGCAATAGACGGGATTGAATCAAAGCGGCGTAACCCACGGATTCAGTAAAATCTCTATTGGTCTCAGACAGTTTGCGCAGCAGAGGTCGATGGGCCTCACCGCGTTCAAAATTTTCGATCTTTACGAGGCTTGAACCAATCAAGCGGTGTCCGATCAAGCGATCTGCATCGTCCAGCAGGGGTTTGGCGCTGACTGCGATGGTGGAACGTTGGCCTGTCGGCAAACGCATATCGAACTCGTGATTCCAAATGGACTCGACTTGATCAAGCCGGGTCAAGAGCGTCTCAAACCCGTGACCAAACAACAGCGGTTCAACCAGCAAAGAGAGCGGCTGACCAATGACCTGATCGGATTCCTGCCCAACCAGCTCGCAAAAATAATCGGTCGCCAGAGTGACGTGGTGATTTGCGTCTAATTCGAGGTAGAAATCGCCGGCAATACCGGCGAAGTCTTTGAGTCGAGCCTGCGCTCGGTCCAGTTCCCGCTCAAGTTCGAGCGGGTCCCGAGGTGTGGTTGGGTTAGCCATGTCTGTTTATAACCGAGACGCTGGCGATTGCACAGTTACTTAACCGATCGACCCAGATTGGCCGCAATGCGCAAACGCAAAGCATTCAGCTTGATGAAGCCAGCTGCATCGGCCTGATCGTAAGCACCGCCGTCATCTTCAAACGAGGCAATGTTCCCATCAAACAAACTGTTGTCTGAGCTGCGTCCGACCACGATGATGTTGCCTTTGTAGAGTTTCAAACGAACCGTGCCGTTGACCACTTCCTGGGTCTGATCAATCAACGCTTGCAGCGCCTTGCGCTCGGGCGAATACCAGTAGCCGTTGTAAATCAGGCTGGCATAGCGAGGCATCAACTCGTCTTTTAAGTGCCCTGCTTCGCGATCCAGCGTGATCGATTCGATCGCACGGTGCGCTTTGAGCATGATGGTGCCGCCGGGCGTTTCGTAACAACCACGGGCTTTCATGCCAACGTAGCGGTTTTCAACGATATCGGTACGACCGATGCCGTTTTCGCCACCAATTTT
>JAAXJV010000074.1 GCA_012269655.1 Pseudomonadales bacterium | reverse complement strand
CCTAACTGAGCCACTTGCTGGCGTACACGTCCATCGAACGGGGCCTTGACCCGCGTGTTTTCTAATTGAACCTGTGCCGAATCCAACTGAGCGATCAATTGGGTCTGTTGGCTTTCGAGCTGTTCTAGTTGGTCTTGGCTCACCACGTTAGATTTTTTCAGGTCCTGTGCACGTTGTAGCTGGCGCTCGACCAAATCCAAATTTGCCTGGATGCTGCGTACCTGTGTTTTAGCCGCCCGGTCATCCAGTTGAACCAAGACTTCACCCTGCTCAAAGGATCCCAGTGACTCCAAGGCTGGATGTAACGCCGTAATACGCCCGCCGGTTTGAGCCGCTAACGAGATCGAACGGAAAGGCCGAACAAAACCTTCGGCCCTGATCGGAATCACTCGGATGCCCGTCTGTGCGTTAACCGTCTTTACCTTGGGTACGAGAATCTGAGGTGGGGTCGCTTCGATCGGTGTTTTCATCGCGCCCATGACTCTAAAGCCCAAAAAGCCCGAGGCCACAATAAGCAACGACAATACATACCAAGGGAGTTTGGATTTGACGAAATAAGCGAGGGTCATGCTGAGTCCTAACGGCGGGTAATCGTAGGGAAAGTGGGGGCTTGGGCATGGTTTCGCAAGCCTTATTACAAAGATTTACGGCTCGTGTAGAATGCGCACCCGCTTTAGGATTCTTGTATGCAAGCGATACTGTTCTCCCTGTCTGTCACCTTTCCGATCTTTGCATTGTTGGTGGCGGGGTATGTACTGCGGCGAGTGGGATGGATCGACGATAGCTTTACGCAAGCGGGCTCGCGTTTGGTATTTAACGTCACGTTGCCGCTGGTATTGTTTTTGAGTATCAGTCAAAGCCAGCCGGACGAAACATTTAACGCCGATCTGTTGATCGCCGGGAGCCTGACCACGGTGGTTGCTTGGATTTTGCTCGAGGCATATGCCAAGTGGTTTGTTTCACCCAAGTCCGAGCGGGGTATCGTCGTCCAAGGTGGGTTTCGCTCAAACATGGGGATCATTGGGCTCGCCTATTGTTACGGAGCTTATGGCGAGCCGGGATTGGAGTTGGCCGCGCTGTATCTCGCCTTCGTGACGATTTTGTATAACCTGTTGTCGGTCATGACGCTCAGCTATTCGTTAAACCGGGAAGCCGGCCTGGCTGGAGTGTTTAAGGGCATCTACACCAATCCGCTGATCGTCTCGATTTGCATTGCACTGGTGTTTGCTCAAAAGCAGTGGCAGTTGCCTCATTTACTGACTCAATCGGCAGAACTTTTGGCTGAAATGACCCTTCCCCTGGCCTTGTTGTGTACAGGCGCCAGCGTGAGTTGGCACGGCCTAAAAGGCGATTCTAAAAACCTGATCTATGCCAGTGCTGCAAAGCTGTTTGGAACCCCGTTGATTGCGGTATCGATCGGATTGCTTTTCGGGCTCGAAGGCACGTTGCTGGGTATTTTAATCATGATGGTGGCTGCGCCCACGGCGGCTGCCAGTTACGTTATGGTCCGGGCGATGGGGGGCAATCATGGGTTGGCGGCGGGCATTATTTCTGTCACCACGCTGGGTTCGATTCTATCGGTCAGCGCGCTCTTAGCGAGTCTGCGCTCGCTAGCCTTGATCTGATTTGCGATCGACACGTTTTCCATTTGAAGCAACAATGTGTAAGCCATTGCGGCGTTTTGGGCGAACAGCGTTAACGAGATCAGTTAGAATCTTTGCGTCCAACCGCGAGCCGGGCTCTAAGGTGTAACCTGGCAGTTGCACGCCATGTTTACAGGCTAATTCCGCCAGCTCCAAGAATGCGCTGGTAGCCTGCTCAATCTCGGCGGTGTTACCGGCCTTACGGCTACTAGCAACCCAGGCTGCCCCAAGTTCCAACGCCTGTTTCAATTGATATTCTGCCACTGCTTGCGCCCTCGCTATGGCTGAAGCCCTTCATTAGAACGTTAATCTAGCGACTAAGGCTACTGGAAAAAATACGCAGTAAACCCGTACAGGGGTATTAGCCCCCCATACTTCCGGGGAAGTTGGCCGATCGTTAAAGCCATGCCACCTTGGCACGAATCTTCTGTTTACACTTCTAGCCACAAAAATCACACGGAGCTTGACCCATGCACACTGAGGTCTTCACCCAGGCGAGAAGCGCTAAACTTTATACGAATACTCCAGTCGATCCAGCACAGATACAAGCGCTGTATGACCTAGCGAAATGGGCGCCGACGGAGAGCAACACCTGCCCCATGCGCTTGCTGTTTATTCAGTCCAAGGATGCCAAGGCTCGTTTGTTACCGGCAATCGCGGCGGGCAATGTCGCCAAGGTGGAATCAGCGCCGGTGACGGCCGTGGTGGCATTCGATACGGCCTTTACCGAAAAATTACCGGTGTTGGCGCCACATATGCCCAGTCCGAGCTATTTCGATCATATGTCTGCCGAAGCCAAAGCCTTCTCTGGTTATCGAAGCACACATTTGCAGGCCGGCATGTTAATCGCGGCCGCTCGGAGCATGGGGTTGGACTGTGGGCCGCTGGCCGGCTTTGATCGAGCCGCGGTGGACGCCGAATTTTTTGCTGACTCGACTTGGCAAACCAGTTTTCTACTGATGCTGGGCGTAGCCGATACGAGTCAGGTCTATCCTCGCGGACCACGTTTATCCTTTGAGGAAGCCTGCCAAATTATTTAAGGGTTTTGATTATCTCGTCAGACCACTGAGCGATCAGCGCTGAGCGTTCTTGGAATAGAAATTGGCCAGAGTCTGCCTGTTCAACAAAATATTGAATCATGCGGGCATATTGGTTGGCGTCATCCTGCCACTGGCTCAATTCATCGTCGGTTTGGTAAGTGTTGATTGTCTCGCCGATTGGATTGAACGGGCGAGTGACCTGAAGGCGTTCTCGATCGGTGATTAGGGTTAAGGCTTGCTGGCGAAAATGGAGGCCGCCGACTTCAATTTGTGCATCCAGCTCATCAAAGTGCAATGTCACCTGAGCATGTATACAGCAGCCATGGTGTTCGCGGAATTCACCCGAGATCGACTTGAGTTGCCGCGCCCCAAATTGATAACAGGCCCATAGCCCGTAACAGCCGATATCCAGCCAAACGCCGCCGCCGAGTTCCGCTTTACTACGCACGTCGGTATCGAGACGGGGGCCGTAGGTAAAACTGGTGTGCAGTAGCTTGTGCGCTCCCCAGGGATGCGTAGCGATGCGTTCCCATTGCGGATGGTGCTGAACCATGAAGGCTTCCATCAGGGCGCGGCCGCTGGCGGCCTGTGCTTGCTTGAGCTTTTGGAAATCTGCGCCGTTCATCGCGGCGGGTTTTTCACACAGAACCGGCTTGCCTGCCTGCATGGCCTCGATACTTAACGGAACATGCAAATGGTTGGGGGTGGCGATGTAAATCGCCTCGACCTCGGGGTCTTGAATGCAGTCGCTATAGCTCGCGTGTACGCTGCCTTCGAATCCTTCGGGTCGTTGGCCGGAACGGCTGCCGACGGCCACGATAGGGTGGCCGGCTTCGGCGAAAGCAGGGGCCAATTCCGTTCGAACAATCTTCCCGTAACCCAATACACCAAATTTCATTAAAAGCGCTCCAGTTCAGGGTGCGGGAACTGCCCTTGATGAACATGCAGTGCGCCGCCCTCAGCACAGTGATGCGGCGTTGGAATGGCCTTGCCGGGGTTTAACAGTCCATCGGCATCCCAGGCGGATTTCAAATCCTGAAAACACTGGTTCTCTTGCTGAGAGAATTGCATGCACATGTAGTCGATTTTCTCGATGCCAATGCCGTGTTCGCCGGTGATGGTGCCGCCATGAGCTAGGCAAACCTTTAACACTTCTGCCCCTAACTGATGGGCCGCCTCAGTTTGTCCTTGAGCGGCATCGAATAACACCGAGGGGTGTATATTGCCATCGCCTGCATGGTAGGCATTCCAGACTCTGAACCCGGTCTTTTCTGCCAGCAGACTGATTTCTCGGAGTGCGGGCGCCAAGGCCTGACGCGGCACGGTCGCGTCCAGTACCAGAATGTCTGGGCTGTTCATGGCCATGGCTGGGAAGGCCGCTTTACGGGCCTTCCACAGATGCAATCGATGCGCTTCGTCGCGGGATACTTCAAGGGTCATGGCTTTGCGGCCCAAGATATCGGCCGCGGCCTGAACCGTTTCTTCGACTTCGCCGTCGGTGCCGTCCATCTCTAACAGCACCATGCCGCCGCATTGCGTGGGGAAGCCAGCATTCAACAGGCCCTCTACCGCTTGGATTAGGTTGCCATCGACTACCTCCAAAGCAGCCGGCATTAAACCTGCTTCAAAGACTTGGGCCACCGCTTCACTGGCGTCGAACAGGTCTTTGTATCCTGCAGCAATGACTTTTTGAGTCGGCGGAATAGGCAACAGTTGAACGCATACCCCGGTCACAACGGCCATCAGCCCCTCGCTGGCATGCATTAGGGCCAATAAGTCCAAGCCTGGGCTGTCCAGACCCTCGCCACCTAGCGTCATGACCTCTCCGGCGGCCGTTACAATTTCCAGAGCGCATACGTTATTCACGGTTACGCCGTATTTGCAGCAGTGAATTCCGCCGGAATTCTCGGCAACATTGCCTCCAATGGTTGAGGCAATTTGAGAGCTAGGGTCGGGCGCAAAATAGAGGCCCATCGGGGCTACGGTATCACTGATCGCCTGATTACGAACGCCGGGTCCGACCCACATCCGTTGGCCTTTGGGCGTGCCCATATGTTGCATTCGGCTGGTGACCATCAACACGGCTTCGGGAAGCGGGGTTGCGCCACCGGATAAGCCAGTCCCAGCCCCTCGGCTGACCAGTGGGGTATTAAACTCTCGGCAGGTGTTAACGATCGCCACCACATCCTGGGTGCTTTCCGGCAACACCACGCACATCGGTAGCTGTCGAGCGGTGGTGTAGGCATCGTTTGAATACACGCCGCAACTTTCCGGGTCGCCAATGACCTGATCGGTGCGAATGGCGCCGGCCAGTGCTGTTACGACGGGCGGAAAATCTTCGCTTTGCCTTGAATAGGCTTGATCCATTCGGGGTCTACCTCGCTGCCGTCATACAGCCCGCGCAACACCCCTTTGCGTCCAGGCTGACCGCTCATGCGGTTGATATCTTGTTCTGATAGGGCCGTTCGTTGAGCCATCCGCAGACCCCAATCTTGCAGATGTGTATACATCTGTTGGCGGATGTTTTGATGACTTGGATTCTGGCCCAGGTCATTCAACTCGTTGGGATCTGAATTCAGATCAAACAACATAGGCGGCAGATTGCCGTGGAAATGAACCATTTTCCAGTCTTTCGTTACGACCATCACGCAACGGGCATCCCGTGGTGCTAAATCCAGATTTCTGGCGATTTCGGTCGGGGCGAAATCGTATTCGCTGATGGCGTAGTCCCGCCATTGATCAGGGGCTTGGCCGTGGATCCAGGGCAATAACGAACGGCCCTCGATAACATGATCGGGGATCGGGTTGCCGGTCGCATCGATAAAGGTCGCGGCCAGATCTATGCCCTCGACCAGAGCATCACAGGTCGTTCCGCGGGTATGATCGGCCTCGGGTCTTGGGTCAAACAGGATCAATGGGATTTTGACCGAGCAGTCATGGAATAGGTCTTTTTCACCCATCCAATGATCGCCCAGGTAATCGCCATGATCGGAGGTCAGGGCAATCAGGGTGTCCTGTATTTGCCCGGTCGCTTCAAGATGATCAAGGATTCGCCCCAGCTCGTCATCGCATTGTTTGATCAGTCCCATGTAGGCGGGAATGGCCTTTTCTCGAGTGGCCTGATCGCTGAAGGTTCGACCGATGAGGTCCTGCTGAAATCCGCCATAGACTGGATGCGGATCAATTTGTTCAGTGACGTCCCGATTGGCGGGGAGTATGTCGTTGGCCTTGTACATGTCGTGATAGGGCGCAGGGACGATATAGGGCCAGTGGGGTTTGATGTAAGACAGATGGCAGAGCCAATGGTTATTTCCTTTCTGCTCGTCCAGCCAGTCCAGAAATTGAGTCGTCAGCCAGGGCGTTTCACTGTCCTCATTGGCAATGTTGGCTGGACGGTCTGCATAGGTCATCAACCAGCCTGACAGAATGTTGCCATCCCGATCCACCGCACTGTTGGCGTAATCGTGCCAAGGGTTGGGCGAATCGTAGCCTTTGCTCTGCAAGTAATGGTTGTAAGGGGAGTAGGTCTGGTTGTAAACCCCATCAACACCCTGCGGCCACAATCCATCATCGCGAATGACGACGTCAAATCCAGTCTGGGCCATTCGAGCGCCGATCACGCTATCGCGCTCGATCCCCATCCGGGCCATGCCCGCTTGATCCATGATCATGTGAGTTTTACCCACCAGGTAGCAGTCGTAATTGATCGAGCGTAGGTGGTCCCCTAGCGTCTGCTCCCCAGCCCGCAGTGGATAATTGTTGCGATGTGCACCGTGCGAGCTGGTGTAGCGGCCGGTATAAAAGCTCATGCGGCTCGATCCGCAGATGGTAGAGGGCGCATAGGCGCGGGTGAACCGAACACCCATGGCCGCCAAGCGGTCCATGTTTGGGGTTTCGATCGTCGGATGCCCGGCGCAGCTGAGGTAATCAAAACGCAGTTGGTCGTACATGATAAATAGCAGCTTCATGTTAAGCAGGTTAGCATGTCGGAACCCAAAAAAAGCGAGCCGCTATGTACATTCCAATCGAGCAGATCAAGCAACACTTTCACTACGATCCCTTCAAAGCCATGGTGGCGCCTCGCCCGATTGGATGGATGTCAAGCCGAGGGGCGGATGGCCGGAATAATCTGGCGCCCTACAGCTTTTTTAACGCCGTTTCGAATGCACCGCACATGCTGATGTTTGTTAGTGCAGGTCTAAAGGACACGGTCACTAACTGCCGTGATCGCGGTGAATTTTGCTTCAATTTGGTGTCGCACTCGATGCTACATCCGATGAGTCGCTCCAGTGCAATGACCGATCAAGACGAATTTGAGTTGGCGGGTTTAGAGGCCTTGGAGTGCGAGCATATTGATTGCCCGCGGGTCGCCGGTGCGCCGGCCAGCATGGAATGCGTGGTCACTCAGGTGATGCCGCTGAAAGATAAAGATGGAACCGAGTTGGACAACTGGATGGTACTGGGGCAGGTGGTGGCGGTGCATGTCGAGCCTGACTACATCACTCAGGATCAGCGCTTTGACACGGAGAAAGCCGCTTTGGTCAGCCGTTGCGGCTACAAAGACTACATGGCCTCGGGCCGCTTTTTTGAGTTAGAGCGAGGTTAAACTGCCTGCTCTAACGGTAGTTCCCCACGGATCAGCAATGACAAGCCCAAACGGTCTTTGGTACCGGTCTTCTGAAAACAATTCGTCATGTGGGCTTTGACTGTGCGTTCTGTTATGTTCAACCGAATCGCCACTTCTTTGTTGGTGTTCCCCTCGGCCACGAGCTCGGCAATTTCGCGCTCGCGGTGGCTGAGTTTGTCCAAACGCGGGTCTAGCATCCGTCCACCGATGCTCTCGCCGATTAGCAGCTCGTCCACCAAGGTTTGCATGATCCGGCGACTAACCCAGATGTCGCCTGCGCGTATGCTCTGAATCGCGTTTTGCATCAGGGATCCGGCCAAAGACTCGTTTGCATAGCCACGCACGCCCGCCTTTAGGAGTACCACGCCGTCTTCGTCGTTTGGCATGACGTCCAAGACCAGTACTTGAGTGTCCTCATGTTCCAACACCACGCCGACGGCCTCATCAATACGATGTAGTTGGCCGTCGATATGAAAAATGATCATGTCTGGCTTGCGAATACGGACTAGATCGTTGAGTCGTCCTAATTGAGTGCATTCAATCAGGGTGGCGATGGGTGATAGCGCCTGTGCCCACTCTGAAATGAGCTCGGGTTGAGCGGAACACAAGAGTATTTTCGGGCTTTCCATAATCGTTGCCTCTGAGACAGTGCGGACGACTATATAAGTACAACTACACTGGCGTCGAGTCTCATCTAGTACCTACCCCGTGTGGGCAAGCGTTGTGTGAAGTGCGTGGCAAAAACCAATAGAAGGGTAGAGGCCGCCAGACAGGCTGCTAGACCGGCGATTTGGTAGATGGCGCCGGACAGTAGCGTGCCCAATAAACGTCCCACTGCGTTGGCCATGTAATAAAAGCCAACGTCCATCGAGGTGCCTTCGTCGCGTGCAAAGGCAACAATAAGGTAACTGTGCAACGACGAATTCAGCGCGAATACCACGCCAAACAAGCCTAATCCGGTTAACAAACTAATTGGCATGCCCCAGCCTTGGTACACCGCCAGTGCTAGGCATCCGGTCAGCATCAATAAACGCCTGACCCATTGGTGGGCCGTTTGGGCTCCCGAGTTCGATCCCATAAGTTTGGGGGAAAACGCCTGAACAATGCCGTATCCAATGACCCAGAGCGCCAGTGTTGAGCCGACTTGAACCGGATCCCAACCTAGCACCTGAGACAGAAAAACGGGCAAGGCGACCACGAACCAGACGTCGCGAGCGCCGAATAAGAACAGTCGAGCTGCGGCCAATCGGTTAATCGAGGGGCTGTCTGAAAATACCTCGGTGAATTTTGGTTTTTGCTTGGGCTTACCCAAATCCTGTTTCAGCAGCAACAGGCTGATCAACCAAATCAGGGTTAAGCCGCCCAGCATTGCCTTGATGGCGCCCTGGAATCCGAATTGGCTGAGTAGCAGTCCCCCGAGGAAAAAGCCGACGCCTTTTAGAGCATTTTTCGAGCCGGTCAGGGCAGCCACCCAGCCAAACAGTGCCTGCTCACTGGTGAGGCTTTTGATCGAACTCTTAGCGCTCATTTTGTTGAGGTCTTTAGCCACGCCAGACAGGGCCTGCGCTGCGATGACCCAGGTAACGGTCAAGGCATCAGCCGGCACCAGCAGCATAGCCAATGCAATGAGTTGCAGTGCTAAACCGATGTTCATCGTTCGGTTTATGCCAACACGTGCTCCAAGCCATCCGCCTACTAGGTTAGTGATGACGCCGAAAAGCTCATACAGCACAAACAGCAAGGCCACTTCGAAAGCGCCATAGCCCAACTGATAAAAGTGCAGCACCACCAACATGCGAAGCGCACCATCAGTCAGGGTAAAGCCCCAATAATTGCCGGTGACGATCAAATAGGTGGTGAGGGGTGATCGGATCATCCGGGTTTAGGACGCGCGGGCGCCGACCTTTTCGACCAGCTCAGCCAGTCGATTCGCGTAGCCCCACTCATTGTCGTACCAGACATAAAGTTTGAGTTGGGTGCCGTCGACCACCATGGTCATGGGACCATCGACGATGCCCGAGCGTGGATCCGTTCGGTAATCAATACTGACCAGGGGACGCTCCTCGTAGCCCAGAATTCCCTGTAGTGGGCCTTCAGCGGCTGCTTTGATCAGTTCATTGATTTCTGCTTGGGTGACTGACCGCTCTAGTTCGAACACACAGTCGGTCAGTGATGCATTAGCCAGGGGGACTCGCACCGCATGTCCATTCAGACGACCTTTTAATTCGGGAAAAATATGGGTGATGGCGGTTGCAGATCCTGTCGTGGTTGGGATCAGGCTCATACCGCAGGCTCGAGCCCGGCGCAGATCTTTGTGTGGCGCGTCCAAGATGGTTTGAGTGTTGGTGATGTCGTGAATGGTGGTGATGCTTCCATGTACGATGCCGATGTTTTCTTGAATGACTTTGACCACAGGCGCAATGCAATTGGTGGTGCAACTGGCCGCTGTGACAATGGGGTGTAAATCGGGATCAAAAAGGTCGTCATTGACGCCCATCACGATGTTCAACACGCCGTCTTCTTTGACTGGTGCCGCTACCACAACTCGTTTGACGCCTTGCTCCAAGTAGGCATTCAAGACTGCTTGGCTTTTCATTTTTCCACTGGCTTCGATGACCAGCTCGCAACCCGACCAGTCGGTTTCACTGATGCTATGGTTTTGCGTGCATTGAATTTTTTGGTGGCGTAATTCAATCGTTTCACCGGCTAAGCCCGCGGCTTCGTGTTGGCTGCGCCCATGCACCGAATCAAAGTTGTACAGGTGAGCCAGACTCGCCGCGTCTCCGGCTGGGTCATTGATGCGAACGACCTCGACATCATCCCAGTTCTGAAGAACTCGCAAGGCCAATCGGCCAATTCGGCCGAATCCGTTTATTCCAAGTTTGAGGGGCATTCTGCAGTCTCACACAAAATCGTTAGGGTAGATCGCGTTTGTTACCGGTGCGTTACGGCGTTAGCGTCGTAAGCCAGATGAAAACGCGACTTGGTAGAGTGCACACAGCAGGATCAATCCAAAGCCA
>JAAXJV010000147.1 GCA_012269655.1 Pseudomonadales bacterium | reverse complement strand
GGCTATCAATTTCAGCCATCAAATCGGCATAGAATTTTTCTTTCGCGGGGAATTTTGTCTCGTGCTTGCGCGACTCACCCTGGGGAAAATACCCGTTCAATATACTCAGCACGCGTCCGTCTGCCATGGGGTAATCCGCCATGATCATGCGTTTCTGGGCTTCATCGTCGTCCGTGACCCAACCTTTGCGCACCGCCAATGGTGTTTGTTTGGAAAACATAGCGACGCCGTAATGGCCTTTTTGGCCGTGGATATCCATTTGATAGCCCAGGTGCTCAAATACTTCGAAGGGAAATTGGTCGTCATGCACCTTGGTCTCTTGGAAGCCAATAACGTCCGGGTTGAGTTGTTCAACCACGGCTTCAACCTGGTGTGGGCGGGCACGAACGCCGTTGATGTTAAATGAAACGATGCGCATGGGATTCCTCTCTTGATTCTGATCCGGAGTCTAATGCATTGTCTCCCTATCGGGCAGGGTGAGATGAGTCAAAACCAATAATGATTGTGTTAATGCGTCACGGAGAGGCCGACCCCTATTCGGGACATGATTCGGCCAGATCACTGACCTACAATGGGCGGCAACAGGCATCCCTGACTGGGCGTTGGTTGCGTGATCAAAACTTGCCTGTCTCATATATCGTTGCCAGTCCATACCTCCGGGCTCAGCAGAGCGCCCACTGCGTTGCTGAAAGCCTTGCGCTGGATGTCCTGACGGTTCGAGACGTTACCCCTGATACTAGCGAGGCGGCGGCTGAAGGGGCTTTGATTGATCACATGGGTGCCGTCGTTTGCTTCCATCAGCCCATTCTGGGTCGTTTACTGCATCGTTGGACCGGGCAACGGGTGAGTGTCAACACAGGGGCTTGTTTTGTTTTGCATGGGGATCTGCTGGCGCCGGGTTGGATGTCGTTGAGTGCACAATTTGATCCCAGTTAGTTTTGCTAGCCCACAATTAACGCTGGCTGGCCTCAAGATGGGTTCGGGGGAACCTATCATCGGTTTGCATGGTTGGTTGGATAACTCCGCCACCTTTGCGTTACTGGGTCCGCAATTAAATGGACAATTGACTGCCCTGGATCTGCGCGGTCATGGTCATTCCGAGCATGTAAATGGTCCTTATAACATCTGGGATTCACTGATTGATGTATTGGCAGTCATTGAGCAGATCGACGAGCCGGTTCATCTGTTGGGGCATTCGATGGGGGCAGGCATCGCGACATTATTTGCCGGGTGTTTTCCAGACCGAGTGCGTTCTCTTAATTTGATTGAAGGCTTTGGTCCCTGGGTCGAGCCTGAATTGAGCCCTCGGGATGAGCTGCGACGGGCAGCCAGAGCCGCACAGAAACCGCGCGGCAGGCCACGTCCTTTTGCCAGCATTGATCAGGCAGCACAGATTCGATCCAGTAAAGGCGTGACACCGGTAACTGCTCAGGCGATTCGACCGGTCGTGGAACGCGCATTAACCCGCAGTGAGGCGGGCTACGTTTGGCGCTCAGATCCCTGGTTAAGAGTGCCGAGCACGCTGAAAATGACTGAATCCCAGGTTCAAAGTTGCTTAGATTCTATTCACTGTCCGGTCAAGATCGCTTTGGGAAACGAAGGGATGCTCAATCAATCATCGATGTTTCAAGGGCGGTTATCACAAGTGCCACAGGCCCAGGTCAAAACCTTTGTTGGGGATCATCACTTACATCTCTATCCCGAAGCCGCTGAATCGATTGGGCAATGGTTCAATGAAGGTTTGGCATAAGCGAAACACAGACAGGTTTATGACCTTGAATTTTCATAGGCCGGATGCAGGATATCAGTATGAAATGGCTGACTTCTTTTTGGGTATTTTTGGCGATGCCCGCTCTCGCGTTAGAGATCGAATTACCCCCGCGTGCTGAATTGATCGATCGGGCCGATGATGCGGTGACTGAGTATCGAATACCCCTGTCACCGGTCCAGCAGGCCAGCCAAGAACTGCGCATTGACGACATGGCCGTGATCAGTGGAACTCGGTCGCGCTGGCTGATTAAGTTTCCTCGCGGCTCGCAACTGGATGCTGCTTACCAACGGCTTCGGCTCGATCAAGCAACTTTTGAATGCGAGGGTCGCGCCTGCGGACGCTCCAATCTTTGGGCCAATACGTTGTTTGGCGTCAGTCAGTTATACGGACGCGACCGGAATCAGCGGTATCAGGTTCTGAAACTCGATCAAGGATATCGACTGCTTTACGTAATTGAGCGTGGCAACAAGGATATTTTCGCTCTCGTCGAACAAGTGGTTCCTGCAGCCTTGGCGCAGCCAGTTTACGAATTGACTGGAGTCTTTGACGATCAAGATCGCCTGCAGGCGTTGGATATCGAACAGATCCGGCGCTGGACTCAATCCTCACCCGAACGCCGCTGGCAACTGCATGTGCAACTGAATGCTGATCAACCCTATGAGCGGCTACGCCAGCGAGCCGCCAACCGCGCGAGCCAGTTAAGTCGGGCTTTGAGCGGTCTAAAT
>JAAXJV010000130.1 GCA_012269655.1 Pseudomonadales bacterium | reverse complement strand
TTTTGGTGGAGACGGCGGGAATTGAACCCGCGTCCGTCGGCACTCTGCCTACCGATCTACATGCTTAGGCACTTCTTTTAAGTTAACCCTGTCGCTAGCCGAAGGCCAGGCAGCTTGGGGCGAGTCCATTTGGATTTAATGCTTTGTCCCCGGACCAGGTACTCCACACGAGGCTCAGTAATTTACCGCGCCACCCACCCTGAGCCGAGCAAGCTTTGCGGTCTAGCTTAAGCAGCTAGAGCGTAGTTTTCGTCGTTGGCAGTTATGCTAACAAAGTCCAGCAGTTGGGTTTACGAACGCTGTGGATCCGCTCGACATGCACGCCAGGTTTCGTCACCAGCGTCGAAACCAGTGCGTCCCCATATCCCTAATTATGCGCCCGACATAGAAAAAGACCAAGGGCGGCCATCAAGATTTCTTTCATTTTCAGAATTGTGTAGGGTTCGCGCCACACCTATTTGGAGCAACAGCATGCAAGTGAATCGCTATTTCGACGATCAAGTCCTATCGCTATCTTTTGAAAACGCCGCGGGCACTCAGTCCGTTGGCCTAATGGCCGTCGGTGAGTACACCTTTGGCACCAGTCAAGACGAGACCATGACCGTGGTCAGTGGCGCACTGACGATTAAGCGCCAGGCGGACAGCGACTTTGCCACTTTCAATGCAGGGGACTCTTTTGAAGTGCCGGCGAATCAAGAATTCCAGGTCAAAGTAGCCGAGCCTACCGCCTACCTGTGTCACTACGCCTGATCAGGCTGTTTCGGTTTGCGCGGCTTCCAGTCGCGCCAGCCAATAGCCGTGCTTCAGCGGCACATCGGTCTGAGACGACAACCGCAATCCCGTATAGGTCAAATGCCCGGGATATCCCTTCAATCTGCGGCCCAGTGCCTTTTGCAATTGCCAGGAGCGACGCAAATCTGGCCCACCCGGGGATAAACCCGGCACCCAAAACGCGTCAATCTCCGGCCATTTAGACCGCACTCGGTGCCATTCTGGCCCTAATTTTTTTAGGTGATCGGTGCGTTTGGCCTCACAAATATCGTGCAACGTCTCGCCCGTGTAATGCCCTAGCAAAATGACCCATGCCAAGCGCCAGGCGTTTTCTCGAGACAACACATTCTACGGTGTTTCGACCTCTTCTAACAGCCCGTCTAGTACTTTTGACAAATCATCTTCAGTCCAAGCTCGGCGCGCAACGGTCACCGATTTCACCGGCTTGATACGATAACCTGCAAACGGATTGGGAGGCGGCAGATAACCCGAACCAATCACCCAGTCAAAAAAGGCAATTAAGACGTTTAGGGCTCGACGACCTGAGTCGGTGTGACCGTATTTCGGCAACAACCATTGGTCTACCGTGGCCTTGGTTCGTGGTACCAACGCGCTGGCTGACAGATCCAAGCCTACAAACTGACCATAGCCTTCGAGCACACGGAGGTGCCGAAGTTTGGCTGCGTTGGACAACACATCCAGTACCTGACTTTGGTACTTGGCCATCATCTGAGCCAGCGAAAGCTGATCGTCAGCCGCCTCAAATAGATCGCCTGCGTCCCGAGTCTGGCGCACTTCCTGCACCAACATATCGAACTCCGCTAGGCGCCCGGGCAAACGCTGTTTGGCTTCTTCGACGTCAGCCGTACCGAGAGACTTTCGAAAGAAAGTCCCCAATTCGCTTTTCACATCGACAGGAAACTTGCGTTGGACCCACCAAAGTTTCCCGCGTTTAAGTAAATAGTTGGCCATGTGTTACCGCGACAGTACCACATAAAACCAGACAGTGTGGGGATTTGACGTTTAACTGTACCCCGTAGGGATACACCAACGACCTAACGATCGTGACGCAGAATACGACCCTTCTCGCGATTCCAATCACGCTCTTTCTCGGTCTCGCGTTTGTCGTGCTGTTTTTTACCGGTCGCCAGTGCAATTTCGACCTTGATGTGCTTTCCCTTCCAATACATAACGGTAGCGACACAAGCTCGCCCTTTGTTGGCGAGCGCCGCATGAATCCGGCCTAGCTCTTTTTTGTGCAGCAACAATTTACGGGTGCGCTCTGCGTCGGCAATCACATGGGTCGATGCACTGTTAAGCGGCTGGATGTGGGCATTGAGCAGATAGGCCTCACCATCACGCATGATGACGTAGGTATCGGTCAGTTGAACCTTACCCGCCCGGGCACTTTTTACTTCCCAACCCATCAGCGCGACTCCGGCCTCGAATTTCGCGTCAAGATGTTATTCAAACGTCGCGCGGTTATTGCGGGCAATGGAGGGCACGCCGCCTTTTTGGGATTTTTTAGCCATGGGTGGGCGAGGATACTCTGAAAGCGCGCTAATTCAATAGCTAGGGTATAATGCGCGCATGAAAAAAATCGCCAAATCCGCCCTCGTTTTTCACAGTGCCCAGCAAATGTTCGACCTAGTCGATGACGTCGCCCGTTATCCCGATTTTTTGCCCTGGTGTGCCAATGCGGTGGTACTCGAGCAGACCGATTCCGTCATGGTAGCCGAGCTATCTCTGGCCAAAGGCAAACTGCGTCATTCATTCACGACCCGAAATCAACGCGTTGCCGGCCAGTCCATTGAATTGGGCTTAGTTGAGGGGCCCTTTAAGCACTTCAAAGGCGCATGGACGTTCGACCCCAAAGGCGATGATGCCTGCCAAGTTTCACTGGATTTAGAATTCGATATGGGCAGTAAATTGACCGCCATGGCGCTGGGCCCGGTTTTCACACAGGTCGCCAACACCATGGTCGAGGCCTTTTGTGATCGTGCTGACGAGGTCTACGCGTGATCCAGATCGAAGTGGCCTACGCCACGCCCGCGGAACAGAAAATTCTGGGCTTAGAGGTCGCCGAAGGCACTACCGTTCACCAGGCCATCGTGCAATCGGGAATCCACCAACTTTTCCCTGAGATCAACTTAGATGAATATCAGGCAGGCGTTTGGAACAAATTGGAAAAGAAACCGGCTGAGCGCGTATTGGTTGAGGGTGATCGGGTCGAGATTTATCGCCCGCTGTTAATTGACCCGAAGCAAGCGCGACTTAATCGGGCGGCCAAAAACAAAAAAGCCGAGCAATAAGCTCGGCTTTTTTTGGATTGGCGTCGGATTACTCCTCTTCCAAATCCTTCATCGACAGTTTGATGCGTCCACGTGCATCGACGTCCAATACCTTGACCTTGACCGTCTGGCCTTCTTCTAGGTAGTCGGTCACTTTCTCAACACGCTCTTCGCTGATCTGACTAATGTGAACCAGACCGTCTTTGCCCGGCAAGATAGTGACAAAGGCACCGAAGTCTACGATACGCGCGACGGTTCCCTCGTAGATGTTGCCGACTTCGGCTTCTGCCGTAATCGCCAAAATCATTTGCTTAGCCATGTCTGCACTGTCTTGGCTCGCCGCGTAAATGCGGACCGTGCCATCGTCGTCAAGATCGATCGATGCACCTGACTTTTCAGTCAGATCACGGATCACGGCGCCACCCTTACCGATCACATCACGAATCTTGTCCGGATCAATCTTCATGGTGCTCATACGAGGCGCCGTAGCCGCCAGTTCGTCACGTGACTCGCTGATGACCTTGTTCATTTCGCCTAGGATGTGCAAACGAGCATGCATGGCCTGCTCCAGGGCAGTTTCCATGATTTCTTCGTTAATGCCTTCGATCTTGATGTCCATCTGCAGCGCAGTCACGCCTTCAGCGGTACCGGCCACTTTGAAGTCCATGTCGCCCAAGTGATCTTCGTCACCTAAGATGTCAGTCAATACGGCAAAACGATCGCCATCTTTGACCAAGCCCATGGCAATACCGGCCACCGGTGCACGCAAGGGAACACCCGCATCCATCAGTGCCAAAGACGAACCGCACACGGACGCCATCGACGATGAGCCGTTAGATTCGGTGATCTCACTGACCACGCGCAATGCATAGGGGAATTCTTCTTCACTGGGCAATACGGCTTGAATACCGCGACGTGCTAGACGGCCGTGGCCGATTTCGCGACGTTTAGGTCCGCCCATGAAGCCCGCTTCACCCACTGAGAAGGGAGGGAAGTTGTAGTGCAGCATGAAACGATCGGTGTAAGTACCCGACAGCGAATCAATCATCTGAGAGTCTTTCAACGTGCCCAGTGTTGCCGCCACGATCGCCTGCGTCTCACCACGGGTGAATAGCGAACTACCGTGCGTCTGATCCAACACGCCCACTTCAACATTGATCGGACGAACCGTGGTGTGATCACGACCATCGATACGAGGCTCACCATTCAAAACCGCTTCACGTACCGCAGTTTTTTCTAGCTTGCCGATACCCGCGCCAATGGCGTCGGCATCGTAATCGTCATTGGCCAGTTCCGCTGCTGCTTCCGCACGAATGGTGCCCAGCGCTTCGTAACGTTCCATCTTGTCGGTGATGCGATAGGCCGCTGCCACACGCTCAGCATAGGGTGCCACCAATGAAGACAAAGTGGTGTCTTCTTCAGGCGCAGTCCAATCAAAGGTCTTTTGCTCTGCTTCGGCGGCAAAGGCCTTGATGACTTCGATGGTTTCCTGCATCTCTTCATGAGCAAACAAAACCGCGCCCAGCATCTGGTCTTCGGTCATTTCCTCGGCTTCGGACTCCACCATCAATACCGCGTCGGCAGTACCGGCGACGACCATTTCCAGGCGGCTGGTTTCTAACTGAGCCTTTGAAGGGTTCAGGATGTACTCGCCGTCGGTGCTAAAGCCCACTTTCGCGGCACCAATCGGACCATTGAAGGGTATGCCAGAGACAGCCAATGCCGCTGACTGACCAATCATCGCTGCGGTATCTGCGTCGCGACCTGGTTCTAGGCTCATCACCGTTAGGATCACCTGGACTTCGTTCATGAAGCCTTTGGGAAACAAGGGACGAATTGGGCGATCACACAGACGCGAAATCAGTGTTTCATGTTCGGTAGGACGACCTTCACGCTTGAAGAAACCGCCGGGGATACGACCGGCTGCGTAGGTCTTCTCTTGGTAGTGAACTGATAGCGGGAAGAAGTCCTGCCCGGGTTTGACGCCTTTGGCGGCAACCACGGTCGCTAGCAGTTGAGTTTTGCCCATGGTGACCAGAACGGCACCTGAGGCTTGACGGGCGATGCGCCCAGTTTCAAGCGTGACGGTCTGACCGCCAAACTCGAAGGATTTTTTTACAATAGTCAATTTTCCATTCCTTCCAACGAAAATGACCCGCACTTGCGGGCCATTTTTTTAAGAGCTTAGCGGCGTAGGCCGAGCTCTTTAATCAGGGCTGAGTAGCGCTCAACGCTCTTGCCCTTGAGGTAGTCCAGCAACTTACGACGCTGGTTAACCATGCGGATCAGACCACGACGGCTGTGGTGGTCATGAATGTTGCTCTTGAAGTGACCCTGCAGACCTTCGATGTTCGCAGTCAACAACGCGACCTGAACTTCAGGTGATCCGGTGTCGTTTTCACCGCGACCGAATTTTTCAACGATTGCAGCTTTTGCTTCGGCGGTTAGTGCCATGGCTAGTTCCTCCTATGGAATATGCCTAAAGGGCCGAATTGCCCCGGTGACCGCGCATATCTGCAGCCACCTATGGATCGTTATTGATCCGTTTTTCTAAGCAGTCGCGTCGGACCTACCCGACCGTCGTCTGCCATTGCGCCCAAGGCCACTAACTGACCCTGCGCATCAACCAATGCTAAATCCCCAGAAGTCGGGGCGCCGGGAATGATCAATGACTGGCCCTGTAGGACCCAATTGACCTCTTCCGCGGTGAGTTCAAAACGAGGTAGATGATCTGCCAACGAATTGATGGGGCCACACAAGGCATCCATGGCTTCAAAAGCACGCTCATCACGCAACGAATTCAGCTCGTCCAGCGTTACCATGCGACTGGCGTCAAAGCCGGCCACATCTGTGCGGCGCAATTGAACCACATGTGCGCCACAATCTAAAGCCCGGCCGATGTCTTCGACCAAACTTCGCACGTAGGTGCCCTTGGAACAATGTACCCGCAGAGACACCCAATCCGATCCACGATCCGTTAAGGTCAAATCAAAAATATGGATGGGGCGAGCTTCACGCTCCACTTCGACACCTTCCCGGGCCAGTTCGTACAGCTTTTTGCCGTCTTTTTTAAGGGCCGAGAACATGCTGGGCACCTGCTCACCGTCACCCCGGAAGGTTTCTAGAACCGCTTCAAGCTGTTCATCGCTGATTTCTGGCACATCCCGAGTCTCTAACACCTCGCCATCGCTGTCACCGGTATTGGTGGTGACGCCGAGTTTGGCAGTGGTGGTGTAAACCTTGTCGGCCTCTAGCAGTAGGCGAGACAGCTTTGTGCCTTCACCAAACAGGATCGGCAACATACCAGTGGCCAAGGGATCTAAAGAGCCTGTGTGGCCGGCTTTGTCCGCATTATAAAGGCGCTTGACGGTCTGTAGCGCAGCATTAGAGGTAATGCCCTGAGGCTTATCTAATAGCAATACGCCATCGAACCGACGCCCTCGCGGTTTTCTACGACGTCCCATGTGTTATTCCTTGTCGCCGTCTGGCGCCTGACGATCCGAGTCTTTGGAGCGTGCTTCGATAATCAATTTGCGCATGGCGGCGCCCTTTTCCGCAGTCTCGTCGGAAAAGAAACGCAATTCAGGCACACGGCGAATGTGCAATCGCTGACTCAGCTCGGTCCGAAAAAAGCCCTTTTGCGCTTCAATTCGTTCCATCGCAACGGCGACGGCATCATCACCCCCACCCAGCACCGAAATGTGAATGTCGGCATACCCCATATCTCGGGTCAGCGACACACCACTCACCGTCACGAGTCCGGGCAAGGGTTCGCGAGAGTGGAACTGAAGTAACTCGGCCACCTCTCGCTGAATCTGCTCACCCAGCCGATCGGCTCGCTTGAACTCACGTGCCATTTACAGCGTCCGCGCCACTTCTTTGGTGTCGAACACCTCGATCTTGTCGCCCGGCTTCACGTCGTTGTACGCCTTAACCGCGATACCACATTCCATGTTGTTGCGGACTTCTTGAACGTCATCTTTGAAGCGACGCAAGGATTCGAGCTCGCCTTCGTAAATCACGATGTTGTCACGCAACACGCGGATACGCTTCTGACGGTAGACCGTGCCTTCGACCACCATACAGCCGGCCACTTGACCGAACTTGGGCGAGTTAAATACGTCACGCACTTCGGCCACGCCCACGATTTCTTCGCGCAATTCAGGCGCCAGCAAGCCAGACATCGCTGCCTTGATATCGTCAATGATGTCGTAGATCACGCTGTAGTAGCGCAAATCGATGTTTTCACGTTCGATGATCTTACGAGATGCACTGTCGGCACGGACGTTAAAGCCTAGGATCACGGCCTCGGCAGACAATGCCAAGTTAGCGTCAGAGCCCGTAATACCACCGACACCCGAACTGATCACGTTGACTTTAACTTCGTCGGTCGACAGTTTTTCTAGCTGTGCCGTCAATGCTTCAAGCGTACCGCGAACATCGGTTTTCAGAACGATATTCAGAACCTGAACTTCGTCTGCGCCCATGTTGGCAAACATCTGGTCCAACTTCGCCGCTTGTTGGCGACGCTGCTCTTGCTCTTTCGCTTTGCTGCGGCGCATCTCGGCCACTTCACGGGCTTTACGCTCGCTTTCAACAATTTGGAAGTTGTCACCCGCGTTCGGTGTACCTGCAAGACCCAGAACCTCGACCGGAATCGAAGGACCGGCTTCGCTGGTCTGCGTACCGTTTTCATCGATCAACGTGCGCACCTTACCGACTTGCTCGCCCGCCAGGATAACATCGCCTTTCTTGAGCGTGCCTTGCTGAACCAATACCGTTGCAACCGGACCCCGTCCCTTATCTAGACGTGATTCCACAACCGTACCGGTAGCAGGACCGTCTGCAACCGCCGTTAATTCAAGCACTTCGGCCTGAAGCAGAACGGCTTCCAACAACTCGTCAATTCCATGACCCGTCATCGCCGAGACCGGCACAAACTGCACGTCGCCGCCCCAGTCTTCCGGAATCACTTCGCGCTGGGCCAGCTCGTTTTTGACTCGATCAGGGTCTGCCTGTTCTTTGTCCATTTTGTTCACGGCAACGACCAGAGGAACGCCACCGGCACGGGCGTGCTGAACAGCTTCTTCGGTCTGTGGCATCACACCGTCGTCCGCTGCAACCACCAGAATAACGATGTCGGTGACCTGTGCTCCGCGAGCACGCATTTCAGTAAAGGCTGCGTGGCCGGGTGTATCGATAAAGGTGACCATGCCATTGGGGGTATCAACGTGGTAAGCACCAATGTGCTGGGTAATACCGCCGGCTTCGCCCGCCGTTACACGGGTCTGGCGAATCCGGTCCAAAAGGGATGTCTTGCCGTGGTCAACGTGACCCATCACGGTCACCACCGGCGCACGGGTGGTGGCCTTACTCTCGTCGTACTGCACTTCGCTGACCAGCGCCTCTTCCTCGGCGTTTTCAGCGACACGCTTGACCTTGTGGCCCATCTCGTCGACCAACAGCTCAGCAGTGTCTTCATCGATGGCTTGGTTGATGGTGGCCATGGTGCCCATCTTCATCAGCGTCTTGATGACTTCGCCAGATTTGACCGCCATTTGCTGGGCGATTTCACCCGGCGTAATGGGGCCGGAAATCGTAACCTCACGGATAATCGGTGCGGTCGGCGCTTGGAAAGCGTTCGCCTGTTGCATCTCTGCTACCGCTTCTCCACCACGTAGTTTCTTGCCTTTGGGCTTGCGCTCTTCACGCTGATTGCGACCACCGCCACGTTTCTTAGAGAAGCGATCATTGACACCACCGCCTTTGGGCTTGTCTGGACCGCGGCCACGACGATCCGCGCGACCGCTGTCAGGAGCCGGAGCCGCCTGAACATTGGCTTTGGCCTGCACCTCGGCCAGTGCACGGGCCTCAGCGGCCGCCTTGGCACGGGCTTCATCGTCCGCTTTCTTCTTGCGCCGAGCTGCAGCCTCTAAGGCGTCTGCCTCGCGCTTCTCGCGGCTTGCTCGACGAGCTGCAGCCAGTCGATCCAGATCGTCCATCGGAATCTCGGTGCGCTTAAGCTGCACCTTGGGCTTATCGTCCTTGGCAGGCTCAGCCGCAGGCGCGTCTTCGGCCACAGGCTCGGGCTCGACTACGGGCTCCGGTTTAGCTTCCGGCTCGGGTGTTTTTTCGACCTCGG
Source organism: Pseudomonadales bacterium (assembly GCA_012269655.1). Lineage (GTDB taxonomy): Bacteria > Pseudomonadota > Gammaproteobacteria > Pseudomonadales > Litorivicinaceae > Litorivicinus. The sequence continues at coordinate 1,275 of JAAXJV010000130.1, read as the reverse complement.
CTACGGGCTCGACCGCAGGTGCCGCTTCAACTACCGGCTCGACCGGCGTTTCCACCTTGGGTTCTTCGACCGGTGCTTCAGGCGCTTCGGTTTCTGCTGCATCACGACGCACGTAAGTACGCTTCTTACGCACTTCGACCGCCACCGTCTTGCCGCCGCGTCCACCACCCAACTTCAGTGTGGTGTTGGTTTTGCGCTTCAAGGTGACGCGAGTGGGCTCAGCCTCTCCGGCTTGACCATGGGCCTTTTTCAGGTGGGCCAGCAAAGTCGCCTTTTCTGAGTCCGTGACGCTATCGCCCGCTGCCTTTTGCGGCAGGCCTGCATCAGTCATTTGCTTTAATAGTTTTTCCGTCGGTGTTCCGACTAGCTCTGCGAGTTGAGCAACAGTTGTATCAGCCAATGTTCTCTTCTCCTTACTCTGCGAACCAGGGCTCACGCGCCTTCATAATCAGGGCGGCCGCTCGTTCTTCATCCATGCCTTCGATCACCATCAATTCATCAACCGCCTGCTCGGCCAGGTCTTCCATGGTGCGAATGTCGATTTCTGCCATTTTGAACGCCAAGGCACGATCCATGCCTTCCATGTTCAACAGGTCTTCAGCTGGCTCACGCCCTTCCAGGCGCTCTTCACGCGCCAGCTCCAAATTCAACAGCGCGTCTTTTGCACGCTCACGCAATGCGTCAACCAAATCTTCTTCGAAGCCTTCGATTTCCAACATTTCGTCGCGAGGCACGTAGACGATTTCTTCGAGTGTGGTGAAGCCTTCTTCGACCAATGCCAGTGCCAGGTCTTCATCGATATCAAGCTGCTCGACAAAGCGCGCGACAAAGGCTTCGGCTTCGGCCTCACGACGACTCTCGGCGTCTTCCAACGTCATGATGTTGATGTTCCAACCGGTCAGGTCAGACGCCAGACGTACATTCTGCCCACCGCGTCCAATCGCCTGGGCTAGGTTGTCCTCGGCCACCGCCACATCCATGGTGTCGGTTTCTTCATCAACTACGATGGACGCCACTTCTGCGGGGCTGAGCGCGTTGATGACCAACTGCGCTGGGTTATCGTCCCACAACACAATGTCGACACGCTCGTTATTCAATTCGTTTGAAACGGCTTGGACTCGGCTGCCGCGCATACCAACGCAGGCACCAACGGGATCGATACGGCCATCATTGGTTTTAACCGCAATCTTGGCTCGGCTACCCGGATCACGAGCCGCACCACGAATTTCAATCACTTCTTCGCTGATCTCAGGTACTTCCAAACGGAATAACTCG
>JAAXJV010000184.1:927-2525 GCA_012269655.1 Pseudomonadales bacterium | reverse complement strand
GCGTGTGCACTCGAATTTGATGCGTCCGTCCCGTCACAGGTTCGCAGGCCATCAACGTCGCACCGGCATATTTTTTTAAGATGGTGGTTTTGGTGAGGGCGAACTTTCCTTCGGGATGGACACTGGCCATGCGCTCGCCACTGCGTAATACGTCTCGCGCCAGATTTAATTTCACTTGCTGTTTGCGAGCCGGCCAGGACCCCGCCACCAGCGCCCAATAGGTTTTGTGGGCGGTACGCATGCGCAAGGATTCATGCAAAGCACGAAGCGCGCTACGTCGTTTAGCCAACAGAATCACACCCGACGTATCGCGGTCCAAACGGTGCACCAGTTCTAGATGTTTCAACTCCGGCCGGGCCTTGCGCGCCAATTCAATCAACCCATGACTTAAACCACTGCCGCCATGCACGGCCAATCCCGCCGGCTTGTTTACGGCCAGTAAATGCGAGTCCTCGAATAAGACCCAGTTGGCAAAGGCGTCAATTTGTTGACTAGGTAACTGCACCTCGGCCACCTCGCTCTGGCGTACCGGAGGAATACGAACGACATCCCCCTCCGCCAAACGGTAAGACACCTGTTTTCGGCCTTTGTTTACGCGGACCTCACCACTGCGCACCATTCGATAGACTCGCGTCTTGGGCACTCCTTTGAGTTGCGAGAGCAAAAAATTATCCAGACGTTGACCGGCCCGATCCTCATCAATTTCAACCATCAGGGCACGCGGTGTCGTACCTTGCTGATTGCCCGCGGTTTCAGTCCTTGATATCATTGTGCCTCGCAATAAGTTTCAGTGGCTCCCCCCTCGAGCAAAATCCGAGGAAGCTAGGTAGAGCTCGCCGTGTTGCGCAATGATAGCGCATAGACATCGGTGGATATAAAACGCCTGATTACTTTTTTGTGAATTGGGGGCCCAGATGGCCCGATTCAGCAACCCGCCACCAACACGCGGGCGCTGACAACGAATAGAGTTTCAAAGCCCCAGCGACGCTGGGATGACAATTTGAAAAGTGAGCCATTGGCTCACCATCAGCGCCCCGTGAGACTCGGGACGCTCTGTACTATTGGTGTTAACAGCGCCGGTATGTGTCGGTGGTACGTTTAGGAACGTGCACGCTATGAAACGCATGCTGATTAACGCAACCCAGTCCGAAGAACTGCGCGTTGCTCTGGTCGACGGTCAACGTCTGTTTGATCTCGACATCGAAAACCATTCCCATGAGCAGAAAAAGGGCAATATCTATCGCGCCCGTGTAACCCGTGTTGAACCCAGCCTAGAAGCCGCTTTTGTTGAATTTGGAAGCGAACGTCAGGGCTTTCTCCCGCTTAAAGAAATCTCAAGCGAATACTTCACAAAACCCGTCGACCAAATCCAAGGCCGCGGCAAAATTGAAGAGCTGGTCAAAGAAGGCACGGAACTACTGGTTCAGGTAGAAAAAGAAGAGCGCGGCACCAAGGGTGCGGCACTGACTACTTTCTTGTCTTTAGCCGGTCGCTACATGGTGTTAATGCCTAACAACCCGCGCGCCGGTGGCATTTCTCGCCGAATCGAAGGCGAGGATCGAGGTCAGCTCAAAGAAGCCTTGAGCGCTCTGAACATT
>JAAXJV010000184.1:0-917 GCA_012269655.1 Pseudomonadales bacterium | reverse complement strand
CGTCGGTCGCACCAGCGAAGAGCTGCAGTGGGATTTGGATTACCTATGCCAAGCGTTTGACAGCATCAAGGCGGCTACGCTGACCAAGCGCGCCCCCTGCTTGATCTACCAAGAAGGCGACATCATCACCCGGGCGATCCGCGATTATTTGAAAGCGGACATCAGCGAAGTGCTGATCGACAACCCGGACGTTTTTGCTCGCGCCAAGGAATTCGTCGCTGCCGTGATGCCTAGCTTTGCCAACAAGGTAAAGCAGTACACAGACGACATCCCGCTGTTTAATCGCTATCAGATCGAATCGCAGATCGAATCGGCTTTTGAGCGTGAAGTGAAGTTGCCCTCGGGGGGTTCGTTAGTCATTGATCCGACAGAAGCCTTGGTCAGCATCGACATCAACTCAGCACGTGCCACCAAGGGCAATGACATTGAAGCGACTGCGCTCAACACCAACCTAGAGGCCGCCGAAGAAATCGCCCGTCAACTGCGTCTGCGCGATATGGGCGGTCTAGTCGTGATCGACTTCATCGACATGAGCCCTGCGAAAAACCGCCGCGCCGTAGAAGAGCGCATGCGTGATTCGCTGAAACATGACCGCGCACGCGTCCAGATTGGATCGATCTCGCGTTTTGGGTTGATGGAAATGAGCCGCCAGCGCTTGCGCCCCTCACTGGGTGAAACCGCAGGTCACGTCTGTCCCCGATGCATCGGCACCGGCTACATCCGTGATTTACGTTCATTGGCACTGGCCTTGCTGCGCTTGATCGAAGAAGAAGGCAGCAAAGATAAGACCGGTGAAGTCCGAGCACAGGTTCCGGTTGATATCGCAACCTTCTTGTTGAACGAAAAACGCGTACAAATCCGTTCCATCGAAAATCGCAACCGTATTCGTGTTGTGATCATTCCGAATCCGCACATGC
>JAAXJV010000225.1 GCA_012269655.1 Pseudomonadales bacterium | reverse complement strand
AGCTCCATGTCAATCCGCAGATCAGGCTTATCTGAGCCAAACCGACGCATAGCTTCATGCCAAGTCATCCGAGGAAACTCACCTAGATTCACATCCAGCACCTGCTGGAACATGTCCCGCGCCAGTCCTTCGGTCAGATTCATGATGTCGTCTTCGTCGACGAATGACATCTCCAAGTCCACCTGCGTGAATTCAGGCTGACGATCTGCACGCAGGTCTTCGTCTCGGAAACACTTAGCGATCTGATAATACTTATCAACGCCGGACACCATCAGCAATTGCTTGAACAACTGAGGCGACTGAGGCAAAGCAAAAAACTGGCCTTGGTGCGTACGAGAGGGCACCAGATAGTCGCGCGCGCCTTCGGGCGTCGCGCGAGTCAGAATCGGCGTCTCGACATCGACGAATCCGTTGTCATCCAAATACCGGCGAATGCTGGCGCTGACCTTCGAGCGCAGCATCAAATTGTTCAGCATGTCTGGACGGCGCAGATCTAGAAAACGGTTTTTCAGGCGAATTTCCTCGCCCACCTTGGCGTGGGCGTCCAACTGGAAAGGCGGCGTGTCAGCTTGGTTTAACACCTTGACTTCCTTGCCCAAAAACTCGACTTCGCCTGTGGTCATGTCGCTGTTGACCGTTCCTTCGGGGCGGCGACGTACGCGGCCCGTAATCTGCAACACCCACTCAGGACGCGCACGATCGGCGGTCGCAAACGCTTCAGGCGTGTCAGGATCAATCACAACCTGCAGAATGCCCTCACGATCACGCATGTCCAAAAAGATCACACCGCCGTGATCACGACGACGATCGACCCAACCGCAAATGGTGATGGTTTGATCTAACAGTTCGGCTGTTACTAGGCCGCAGTATTGTTCGCGCATGGGTGTCCTTTATGCTGTTTTCGTGGTCTCAGCCGGTTTGGCTGGTTTATCTGAGGCGGCCGGCTTTTCAGTTGCGGCAGTCTTGTCGGCAGCTTTTTTACCGCCCTTAAAATCGGTCTCGTACCAACCGGTTCCCGTCAGGCGAAAGCCCGCGGCAGAAATTCGTTTTTGAAGCGTCGGCTGTCCGCACTCAGGGCAATCAGTCAGCGGCGCGTCGGCAATTTTCTGCAACGCTTCCAGTGAGTGCTCACATTGAGTGCATTGGTATTCGTAAATGGGCATTGCCCGAACTCCGGTCTTTTTCGAAACGGCGCGCAGTATAGCGTTTGACCGCGTATCTTGGCGAGTCAGTTTTATACTGCGCGACCTTAAATTTTAAGACCGATCCAAAAAGGCTTGAGCTTCCTTGGTTGGAAAAATAGACAAGCTAATTTGATAGTCTGACCGAGCATCCAGCAAGCGACCCAATCCTTGATATAACTGGGCCCTTAAATTGTAGTGCCGGAAATAATCAGGATTAAGTCGAACCGCTTGATTGGCCGATGTCAGCCCCTCTTCAAACCGCTTAAGGCCCAGTAACGCAAACCCTCGCAGTTCGTGAAAGGCAGGCTCACGTTTATCGAGCTTTAACGCCTTATCCGCAAGGCCAAGGGCAGTCTTAAAATCGTCATCCAAATAGGCCTTAATGCCCTGCGCCAGCGCTTCGTACCCTTCCGCCGCATCCCTAAGCGATTGTGTGGCCGAAAGGTACGCTTGTTCTGACCGATACCCTCCGGTTGTTCGATCCGCTAACACCCGGTTCGCTGCCACGCGGTCAGCACTGGGTGGGTGAGTGGCGAACAGACTGACCGCACTTCCCCCTTTGGATTTAGCCAAGAATCGCTCCTGAAGCTCGACCGCACCTTGCAGGTCGTAACCGGCCCGGCGCATGTACTCCATGCCAAAACGGTCCGCTTCTAATTCATCTGTACGGCTGAATTTAGCCCGCGCACCGCCCAGCACCAGACTGCCCACCTGAGCGCTGGCTTGGCGTGCCGCCGGGTTATCTATCAGGGCGCCTAACACGTCCAAACCCAGTCGTCCTAACTGGGTCGCCGCGGTTTGGTTCGCGCCGTGACCTGCCGCGGCATGGACGATTTCGTGCGCCAAAACGGCTGCCAATTCGGCTTCACTCTGCATGGCCAACAACAGACCGCGATTGATACCAATCTTGCCACCCGGCAACGCCCAGGCGTTCCAATCACTGTCATTGATAACAACGAATTCGTAGGGCAGGTCTCGATCCGCCACCTGCGCGAGCCGTTGCCCTACCGACTGCACATAATCGGTCACCACGGGATCGGCGACGTAACGGCCGCCGGACTGCTGAATTAACTGAGGGTATTGTTTTTCGCCTAACCGAATTTCCTCGGCTTGACTCATCAAACGCAACTCATCCTGACCCGTCACATCATTGGTGGCGCATCCGAGCAATCCAAATATCATGCAAAACGTGGCGGTAGCCTGCTGAGCGAGTTGTTGCAGCAAATTAGGACTCCGAATCTGATTGAATTAAAGCGGCATATAGCATCTGTAGGCTGTGTTCGATCGCCTGAGCGCGAATTTGTTCTCGGTTGCCGGAAAATATTTGTTTTTCCGATCTAACACCCTGTGG
>JAAXJV010000089.1 GCA_012269655.1 Pseudomonadales bacterium | reverse complement strand
ACCACACCGCCATGTCCCAGCACGGCTTGTTTGGCACTAAATGCCTCGTAGTCCATGGGGGTGTTCCAGTCGGATTCAGCCAGATAAGCACCCAGCGGCCCGCCTACCTGAATCGCGCGGGCCGGGCGTCCGCTCGCGGTTCCGCCACCAAATTCCTGCACGATTTCAGATAGGCTGATGCCAAAATCAATTTCGATCAGCCCGCCTTGTTGGATATTGCCAGCCAGTTGGATGGCGAGCGTGCCTCGACTGCGTCCGAAACCGCACTGTTCGTAGGCCTCGGCGCCCTCGGCCAAAATAAAGGGTACCGCAGACAACGACAGCACGTTATTGACGACCGTGGGTTTGCCAAATAACCCTTTCAATGCGGGCAGCGGGGGTTTCGAACGAACCAGACCCCGTTTGCCTTCCAATGACTCGAGTAAGCTGGTTTCCTCACCGCAGATGTAGGCGTCGGCACCCAGTCGAACTTCCAGATCGAAGTGTTTTCCCGACCCTTGAATGTCCGCACCCAGCCAACCCTCGCTGTAGCAGTTCTCGATCGCGCCTCGCATGATCCGATCGGCTAACGGATATTCCCGACGCAGATAGATGTAGCCCTGTGTCGCGCCAACGGCGAGGCCGGCGATAATCATGCCCTCGATCAGTTGGTAGGGGTCACACTCCATCACCAAACGGTCAGCGAAGGTGCCGCTGTCGCCTTCATCGGCATTGCAGACGATGTATTTCTGATCGTCCTGCGCATCCAATACGGTCTGCCATTTGATCCCGGTCGGGAAGGCAGCGCCGCCGCGACCTCGCAAGCCGCTGTCTTTTACCGCTGTGACGATGTCCTGCGGCGCGAGTGCCAAAGCGTTGTTGAGCCCCTTGAATCCGTCATGCGCCTGATAGTCTTCCAATGACAACGGATCGATTTTGCCAATGCGTTTAAAGGTAAGCCGATTCTGACGAGCGAGGTAGGGATGGGTCTCAATGTCGCCTAGCCGCTTGGGATGGTCCTGCCCTGCCAGCATGGCGGCATTCACGTCCGCCGGCTCAACCGGGCCATAAGCGATTCGGCCCTCAGGGGTGTCAACCTCGATTAAGGGCTCGAGCCACATCAGCCCGCGGGTTCCGTTACGCTTGATCTCTATCTCGGAATCCAGCTCTCGAATCCGGGCCGCGATCTCGTTAGCACCCAAACTGATGGCAGTGCTATCGCAGGGTACGTAAATCATTGGATCTCCAGGGCTTGAGTGCGCAGTGATTCGATCAATTGATCGGCTTTGTCTGGATTCATCCGAGCTTTGACTTGATCGTCAACCAATAGGTTCGGGCCACAGGCACAGTTGCCCAGGCAGTAAACCGGCTCGAGTGTGATCTCGTTGTCCGAAGTCGTCTCGTGGTAACCGATGCCTAAGCTGGCCTTCAAGTGAGCTTCTAATTCACGAGCGCCTCGAGCTTGGCAGGCTTCCGCTCGGCACACCTGTACTACATGTGCGCCGGCTGGCTTTCGGCGGTAATGGTGGTAAAAGCTAATGATGCCGTCGACCTCGGCTTTGCTGACTCTCAATTCGCTGGCGACCAGGGCAATGGCATTGGAAGGGATGTAGCCGAAGCGATCCTGAATAGCATGTAGTACTGGCAACATCGCCCCGGGCAGTTGTGCGTGGGGCGCGATGGCTTGTTGTATTTCGCTATCGCTGATTTGCATGACGCTCACTTATGGTTGTTGTAGTGCCAGTCTAGCCCGACCGATCGGCTTAGCATGTCTGGGTGCGTCATCTTTGGTTATGACAGGTCGCAGGTTAAAAAATTTACACCAGACCCTGGCCCGAGAAGGCGTCTTCAAACGCCATTTCATAAAAGGCCTGGCACTCCGCACTGGGTTTCTCTCCCACGTGAAGTTTCAGTCGCCGAAGCAGATTAGGGATCGGAATGAATTCAATCCCAGACTGTCCTTTGCAGGCTAGCTCGGGCAGAACCGTGATGTCGCCGTTGATTCGAACCATGCTGAGTAATGATTCGGTACTAAACACCCGGGCTTTTGAGGCATTGTCGACCGCTTGGAGTAGGACGTGTTGACTGCCTTGGCAAAGTCGGTTTGATACCAGGGGCAGTCCGGTCAATTGCTCAGTCTTTAATTGCTCAAGCTGTTCGTTTGATGCTGAGTGACTGACCACCCAGCCCAAGCGATCTTCGATCCAGGGATTGTCGATGGGCATCTCGTGCGAGCGAACCACCAGATCCAAATGACCAAGCTCTAGGGACTCTTGCAGCGCGGCGCTGTCCATGTCTCTAAGTTCTAGGTGTACCGCCGGGTAACGGCGCTGAAACGCGTCGAACAAAGGTGGCAGCAAATGTCGCATGGCCGAGGGCACGGCCCCGATTCGTAGGGTGGATCCACGAGCTTTTACATGGTCTTGCAAGCGCTGAACGCTGGCGTCAAAGCTGGCTAAATTTCGACGCGCCTCGGTTAGCAGCAATCGGCCCAGATCGGTGAGTTGGTTTTTGCGCTCCGACTCAAACAAGGTATCGCCCAGCTCACGCTCTAGTTGGCGCAGCGACAT
>JAAXJV010000310.1 GCA_012269655.1 Pseudomonadales bacterium | reverse complement strand
GCTACCACTGACTGAACGAGTCGGTATGATGCGGCGCATGACCGCATCTGACGCACTTACGAAACTCACTGACCTGACCCGCGCACACGCCGACCATCCAGCCGGACTTTGGTTGGCGATTGCCGACTCGCTCGACGGCGAGGTGAGTGTTCCACAGTTGGATGCCATGATGGGTTGCGGCGGTCGACTGCTCGAACTCATCAATGCGCTCCAGCCGCTGGACATCGAATCAAAATGGTTCGTGCGGGCCGCCAGCGAATTGGAGCTGGGCGTTGAAAAACGCTTTATTTGGTCGCGGCTGTCAGGCGCACTGACCTGCCAACCGGAAGATCGAAGTGAATTGTGGGAACACCAATACGAATCTACAGCCTCCGAATTTCAGATCGGTTCGCACCCGGCGACCGCCGAGCAAGTCAAAATCCTTAAACAAGCCGGCTCTGGGCAGTCTCTAATGATTCAAGCCGGCGCCGGCGCCTCCAAAACCAGTACGCTGGCCGCGATCGCACATCACTTCCCTAACCCAAGCCTGTATTTAGCGTTTAACCGAGGTATCGCCGAGGAAGCCCGCCAACGGTTTCCTCAGGATGTTGAGTGCCGCACCCTGCATGCGCTGGCCCTGCGCTATCTGCCGGATCATTTGCGTGGCGAGCAAGATCTGGGCAGTCCGCAGGCCCAACAAGCGATCGCCCAGCAGGTGGCCTATGGACTGGGTGAGACCGAGGCGGCGGAGTACCTAAACGCCATTCTCGCGAAATTCGAAAACTGCCAAAGCGAACGAGTCAAAGCCGAACCCATCGGCCAGCAATTGATCACTCTGGCTCGCGGGTTTTACGCCACCTATGTACGCCAATGCGATGAAGCTCTCGCTTCGGACGAGAGTAGCCAGGTCATTGCCGACACCCTAAATTTGAGTTTCGTCAGTGATAAGCAGGCCGCATTCTTTGAAACCTTCGAGGCGACCCAATCGCTATCTCAAATTCTGAACGATCTGTGCGCGGGTGAGTGGTCAGACTTTGAAGAAGGACGCCAAGCGCGCTACGGCTTTGATGAAATCATGCGCTGGTACGCGTTGCATGGCGAGGGACTTGCGATCAAGCGGCTTTACTGCGACGAAGTCCAAGACGTCAATCCCGTGATGCTGGCCGTTATAAAGCGCCAGATTGAGGCGGGTACCCAAGTCATCCTGGTGGGCGATACCGCGCAGAAAATCTATGGCTGGAATGGCGCCGTCAATGCCTTTGAACGTCTGAAATCTTATCGCTTCGAAACCCTGACGCTCAGTCACAGCTTTCGCTGTGGAACTCGGGTAACGGGACTCGCTAATGCCATTCTGAAAAAAGCGGGGCAGCCGCTGCGGCTTAAAGCGAAGGGTCCGGGGAAAGGCCAACCCCAATGGCCCAAAACTGGAGCGATCGCGCGGACCAACGCAGGCGTTGTACAACTGGCCGGCCAATTGGCCAGCCAAGGGCATAAGATCTGGTCTCCCCGCCCGATCGATGTCCGTCTGATCTGGAATTTGTTTTTCCTAAAAACCAAATCGCAGGCACCCGATCATCCGGCACTGGCTGGCTTTACAAAATGGTCTCAAATCATCCTGGAAAAGGACCGCTTCATGTTGCCCTACGACGTCGCACTTGCCGTCGGGCTGTTAGAGAAAGACAGCAAAAACTTTTTGGCCAACGTAAAAGCGCTCAAAGACAACCTAGTCGATCAACCCGCCAAGGCTGACGTCGCGGCCATGACGGCTCACACGGCCAAAGGATTGGAATTTGAGAACGTGGTTTTGGGCGATGACTTCCCAGCGCTCGAGGAAATCGCACCGGAGGTGGAAGAGCTGAATCTATTGTATGTGGCGGTGACCCGTGGAATGAAGAGCGTCGGACCGCCCGCGCTGGCCCGCGCCATTCAGGACATCTGAGTTACATATTGGCCAGCTTTTTACCCGATTTAATGGCCTGGACGACCGTTTCGATGCGTTTAGTGCGCGTTGGAGCGGTTTTCGCCAGTTTGATCCAGCGAAGCAGATTGCGCCGATAGGCCTTTCCCGCCCCTTCCCAAGCCGTCTGTGCTCCAACTTTGATCAAGCCCTTCTCTAGATCCTCAGGCTGAATCAGCTGATCCACATCATTCCAGTAATCCCACAGTCCACTGGCCTTGCCTTCAGAGACTTTGGCCAAGCCCGCAGGCTGCATTCTGCCCTCTCGAATCAAGCGCTCGGCGCGTTCTTTGTAACTCCGAGTCCAGGCACTGGTCGCCCGGGGACTGTATAACTGCATGGTGCGCTGATCGTCGAGCTTACGGCGGATTCCATCTACCCAGCCGTAGGCCAATCCCGCATCCAACAGCTGATCCGCCGACAAGTACTTGTCGCCGGCTGATTTCTTGTACGTGATAAACCAAACGCCCTCGGCGCGTTGATGGTTCGCTTCAAGCCAATTCCAGAGGGCCTGCTCGCTATCCAGCTCGACCTGTTCAAAGCGGTCGGTCTCGATCATCCCAGGTGCCCTGTCTTAATCCATAACAGGCAGCCCTCGGGTCCGCTGGATGCGTGGT
>JAAXJV010000079.1:1277-2554 GCA_012269655.1 Pseudomonadales bacterium | reverse complement strand
AAGCATGGCTGCAGCAGCATGGAAACCATGGTCGGCATTGGCATTGGTAGTGTCGTCGGCTTAGGGATGTACACAGGATTTTCGCAGTTAAACGACGCGGTTAATCAAAACAAATCTTTGTCCCAAGCAACGACTTCTCAAAATTTACTGCTGTCACTACTCGAAGCCGATCTAGCCAATCACGGACTGGGCATTACCGACGCCCAACCTGCTTGTCTAGTTGACTACGACGCATCGACAAACACCTTCCAAAGCACCTGTGATGGCGGGTTAGTCAGCGTGCCCTCACCCGGAATTGTGACCTGTCGAGACGATCCCGACAGCGATGATGCATTACTAACCTTGACTTATCGCGTCACGGCGACCGAATTGGCAGCGGCCAATACAGGACCGGCATTGACGCCGGCTCAAATCGAGGCCCAATTTGCCGGCACAAGCAATCCGCTGGATTGGGTTATTCGACACACTTGGACCCAGCCCAATTGCACAGACTACCCAAGCGCTGCAGGCCTAGCCGAATATCTGGATAACAACCTCCCCTTCGTTGGCCAGGGAATTCAGGGTGTGCTCGGCAAAGTACTCGAAGTAAACGCTGCCGAACTGAGTTTTTCTAACACCAACGGTAATCTGAACGTTAACTTTACGCCCAACATTGAGCGGGTCTTAACAACGAGTGGAAATAACACCTCGGTCGCGGACATCGAATTGCAGACCACCGCCGATCTAGAAGCGGTATCCTTGATCGACCAAGTCGCTGATCTTCCGGTCGTCAGCTTTCCCTACAGCACCTATCTGCTGCGACCGTCTGGGGCCAGTACACCTCCTGACATCCCCATTGAAATTCCTGTTCCCATCTTCCGCGAAACCGTCGACTCCAGCGAACTGGACGTAGGCTTTGTGCTCGAGGAAAAAGACGCCGATGGAAACTGGCAAACCATCAGTATGCCGGGCGACAGCTACACGATTCGAGCAGGCGAGCAACCCAGCGCCCAGGCAGTGGCCATCAACGTAGATCGGCGGATTCGTTTGTTTAGCGGCGCAGGTTATGTGTTGGGTGAGCACCCGGTTGCAAATGCGCTATCCACTGAAGCGACCGATGAGCAGAACCATAAACTGACCGTCAGAATGCTATGGCCCGAACTTGCCGTGCAGCGTGCGCCAGGGGCAGAAACTCGGGGCACGATTATTATGAACCGTCCTCTAGAACTCACAGCACCCGATTTAACGATAAATCTTAGGCTCTCTGGCGGAGTCTGTGGCGGCGACGCGTTTAACGT
>JAAXJV010000079.1:0-1267 GCA_012269655.1 Pseudomonadales bacterium | reverse complement strand
GATCCGAGCAGTCCACCAGGCACGCCGCCGGCCAACTTTACCGACTGTAATGACGCAACAACCGATTCTGAAACCGGCGATTTAATCTTACCGATTGTGATGAATAACGCATCGGGTCCCATGAACGCCGTGGAAGTGCAGGTGATGGTCAACGCATCTGGTGCAGAAGAAACACTCACCATGAGCCTGGAGCCCAATGTAGGTGTTCAATACGAGGGCCCCACTTCGCACTCATTGGATTTCGTCGAGGCCGGGATTTTGCCGACCGTGAACTTTGTTCAAACCGAGGCGGTGGCCATCGAGCCAGTTCCCGGTGAACAACGCGGAACCCAGTTAACTGTCTTTTTTGATCCGCCACCGATGAGCGCGATGACGCTGGTGTTAGAAGACAATACCAACTCAGCAGAGTTGACCTGCCATCCCACCACGGGCAATTACTTCTTTTTGGATTCGACGAATAATCCGTTATCCCTGACCAGCCTGACGACCTGGACTGACGCTGTTAGTTCAAACGAATTCACACTCAACGCAGCCTCTACAGGCATCGCCATTGGCGACTGTGTCGATGTGGGTGATGGGGGCACGCCCTTACGCCCTATTTCCGTTCAAGCAGGCACTCAAGAACTATCCATTCCCATTCGGTTGCGCCCCTCAACAGCCGAAGAGCATGACTACCGAATTGACGTCGGCATTGCGCCTCAACCCTCGTCATACACCGTTGGCGACAGAAATACTGCACAGGTGCGGATTGAGGAGTACGCGCGAGTCGGATTCAACGCAGCCAGTGCCGTAATTGACGAGGATGACGGCGCTTCAGGGTGGCGCCAAGAAACCATACCGCTGTCGATTAGCCCTGTTTTGAATGAACCCTTAACGGCCTACGTCGGAATTTATCTGGGGGATCCAACGGACTCGAATGTATTGGCTGCCAGCGCGCCTGGCGATATTCAATTTGCGGCCAATTCACAATCCATTTCGATTCCCGCCGGGGCATCAACGGCGCAAGTCATTTATCAGATCGAGAACGATGTTGAATTTGACCGCGGCAAAGCGTTTTACGCCAAGATTAATCGTGTCGTGGGTGGAGCCCTGCCCGGACCGACACCTAGCCCGATTTCCGGCATGCCTGAAAATTCGATCCTGGCGACCATCATCGATCAAGATCGCTGCGCAGTGGGTGCCGGCCTGACGGGAGGCTCATTACCAACCGACCACTTCCACTCCAGGGGCACTACAGATCTAGAAGACGGAACCGTGATGGGTGCAA
>JAAXJV010000050.1 GCA_012269655.1 Pseudomonadales bacterium | reverse complement strand
GTGCCGCACATGGACTGCTCACCCAATACTCGGTATCCAGTATTGGGCGCCTCCTGGCAGCCTCGCGCAGGCGTAGCCCGCCACGACGCAGTGGCTTGGGGCTTTGCCCGAGGCGCGGATTCAATGGGCGTTGATTTGATTCAGCAAACCGAAGTGACCGATTTAGTGGTTGAAGATGGCGGCATTGTCGGCGTCGAGACCCAACAGTATGGGGTCATCAAAGCCGACAAGGTGGGCTGTGTTGTGGCCGGTAATTCGGGTGTATTGGCCGGTATGGCGGGCTTTAGATTGCCGCTGGAGTCGCATCCGTTGCAGGCCTTGGTCTCTGAAACCATTGCGCCGATTTTGGATACGGTGGTGATGTCGAATGCTGTTCACGGCTATGTCAGCCAGTCTGACAAGGGTGACTTGGTGATCGGTGCCGGTATCGATGGCTACAACGGCTATGGCCAGCGTGGTTCGTACCCGACGATCGAGCACACTTTGCAAGCGATCGTCGAGCTGTTCCCGATCTTCAGCCGAGTGCGTATGAATCGTCAGTGGGGCGGCATCGTCGACACCTGCCCCGACGCCTGTCCGATTCTGTCAAAGACGCCGGTCGAAAATCTGTACTTCAACTGCGGCTGGGGTACCGGCGGGTTCAAGGCGACACCCGGTTCGGGCAACGTCTTCGCCCACAGTTTGGCCAAAGGCGAGATGCATCCGTTGGCTGCACCTTTCTCAATTGATCGTTTCCATACCGGTGCGCTGGTGGATGAACATGGCGCCGCTGGCGTTGCGCACTGAGGACTGAATTATGTTGCATATCTACTGCCCCCACTGCCAAGAGCACCGCGAGGAAGAAGAGTTCCACGCAAAAGGCGAAGCGCATATCGCGCGTCCTGCGGATCCGGATAACACCACTGATGAAGAATGGGGTGATTACTTGTATTTCCGCAAGAATCCCAAGGGCCTTCACCAAGAGATGTGGGTGCACGCCTTGGGCTGCCGAAAGTTTTTTAACGTGACCCGTGACACGCTCACCTACAAGATCCTGGAGACCTACAAGATCGGTGAGAAGCCCCAACATGGAGCCAGCGAATGAGCCAGGTAAACCGACTACAGAGCGGCGGTCGTATCGACCGCACACGCCCGCTGACTTTCACTTACCGCGGTAAAACCTACCAAGGGTATCAGGGTGACACCTTAGCCAGTGCTTTGTTGGCTAATGATCTCAATCTGATTGGTCGAAGCTTTAAGTACGGTCGCCGTCGCGGAATTATGGCCGCGGGTGCTGATGAGCCCAATGCGGTTATGCAATTGGGTGCCACCGAAGCGACACAGGTGCCCAACGCTCGGGCCACGCAACAAGAGCTATTCGAAGGCTTGGTATCGGCGCCCGTTGCCGGTTGGCCCAGTGTTGATTTTGATCTGAAAAGCATTTCAGGCACGCTCGGCGGCAAATTGATGCCGGTGGGTTTCTACTACAAGACCTTCATGTGGCCCGCCAGCCTATGGATGACTTATGAAAAGTTCATCCGTAAGGCGGCTGGCATGGGCAAGTCGCCTCTGGAAAACGATCCTGATATCTACGACAAAATGAATCAGTATTGTGATTTATTGGTCGTCGGTGCCGGTCCTGCGGGTTTGATGGCGGCGTTGACAGCAGGTCGTGCCGGCAAACGTGTGATCTTGGCCGATGAACAGTCAGAAATGGGTGGCTCACTGTTATGTAGCACTCAGTCCGTCGGCGGAATGCCAGCCGCCGACTGGGCGGCGCAAGCGGTCGCTGAACTGTCGGCGATGGATAACGTATTGTTGTTGCCTCGCTCTACCGCGACCGGCTATCACGATCATAATTTTGTGACAGTCGCTGAGCGCCGCACCGAACACCTAGCCGATCAGGCGCCGGAAGGTCAGGTTCGTGGTCGTATGCACCGCGTACGTGCTGGCCAAGTCATGCTGTGCACGGGAGCGCATGAACGTCCCCTGGTGTTCGCTAACAATGACTTGCCCGGCGTCATGATGGCGTCAGCCGTATCGACTTACATCAATCGGTATGCAGTTCGTCCCGGTCAAGTGTTAGCGCTGTGCACTAGCAACGATTACGGCTATCAAGCGGCGATCGATTGGCACCAGTCCGGCGGTAAGGTCAGCGTCATTTGTGATACGCGCTCCAACCCCACGGGCGAGCTGTATCACAAAGCCCTAGAGCTGGGTCTGAGCGTGAAGACCGGCCACGGCATCATCGAAGCGATTGGATCCAAGCGCGTGGTGGGTGCAATGATGGCTGAGTTGTTAGATGACGGTGCAGGCGTCAGCGGCCGGAGTGAAAACGTGGTCGCCGACGTAATTGCCACCAGCGGTGGTTTCTCGCCCGTGGTGCATTTGTCTGCACACCTGGGTCAAAAGCCGGTATGGGATGAGCAGGTCTTGGGCTTCTTACCCAATCCGAACTGCGATTTGTTAAGTGCGGGCGGCACTCAAGGGGTTTATGAGCTGGCCGATGCCATGTCGCAGGCCAGTCAGGTTGTGGCTGAAGCCATGGGCGTGAGTGCAGTCGAGACACCCGAAGTGGCCGCACG
>JAAXJV010000207.1 GCA_012269655.1 Pseudomonadales bacterium | reverse complement strand
TGATCGCTTGGCCAATGTGAACAATCTCAGAGGCCTGGTCACCAAAGCAATGGATACCCAGAATTTCTTGGGTATCGCGATGGAACAGGATTTTGAGCATGCCGACCGCTTCACCGGTGATCTGGGCACGTGCCAAGTCTTTGAAGAAGCTCTGACCCACTTCGTAAGGCACCTTGTCCTCGGTCAGTTCTTTCTCAGTTCGACCCAGCGAAGAGATCTCGGGAATGGTGTAAATGCCCGTTGGGACTTCGTCGATAAATTTCGTGTCTGGACGATCCAACAAGGCTGAAGCCACGTTACGGCCCTGATCGTAACTGGCGCTGGCCAAACTCGGCCAACCGATCACATCACCGACGGCATAGATTCCCTCGACAGACGTGCGGTAGCTCTGATCTACTTCGAGCTGACCACGGCTGTTAGCCTGCAGATCTACTTGATCTAACGCCAAGCTGTCTGTATTGCCGGTACGCCCGTTACACCACAGCAGGGCGTCGGCTTTCAGGCGCTTGCCAGATTTAAGGTGCATGGTGACACTACGCTCGTCGGCCTCGACTCGCTCGTATTCTTCATTGTGTCGAATCAAAACGCCACGATCGCGCAGGTGGTAGCTCAAGGCATCAGAGATTTCGTCGTCGAGGAAACTGAGCAAACGATCTCGGGTATCGATTAGGTCGACCTTGACCCCTAGGCCATTAAAAATCGACGCGTATTCGCTACCAATCACACCCGCCCCATAAATGATCATGCTTCGCGGGGTATGCGACATGCTCAGAATGCTGTCGCTGTTATAAACCCGAGGATGCTCGAAATCGACATCCGCAGGCTGATAAGGACGAGAGCCAGTGGCAATGACGATTTCCGCCGCGGTCACGGTTTCGATACCGTTCTCGTCATGGACCTGCAGACTGTTAGGTCCTGCGAATTCAGCACGCCCATGAATGACAGTGACACGGTTACGCGCGTAGAACTTAGCGCGCAAGGCGACTTGCTTATCAATGACTCGACGCGCTGCATCCAACACATTGGGATATTTAAAATACTTCGGCTCGCTGACCTCGCGAAACATCGGATTGTTGTTGTAATCCATGATTTGCTTGACCGCGTGACGAAGCGTTTTTGAGGGGATGGTACCCATGTGGGTGCAGTTACCCCCAACGACTGGGCGTTCATCGATGATGGCCACACGCTTCCCATGCTTGGTGGCCATCATGGCGGCACCCTCGCCGGCTGGCCCGGTACCGATGACTAAGACGTCATAATCAAAAGCTGACATTCCTATCCTTAGTTACGTGTGGCGTCCGAAAAGCGAGCCTGGCGTTTTACCGGAACAACACTTTTTGAATCTTCCGTTGATTCACACTGAGACGGGTCGTCGCCACACAGAGAGCACTTTCCACCAATACCTAAACGCGCGGCACCGCCACAGGAGCCTGAGATGGGCTGGCGTCCAAAAATTACCCCGACGGCCATCCCGATCATAATCAGTGCCATCAGGCCAAAGGCCAAAAACATTTCACTCATTGTGTTGCCTCCAAATACGGCGCAAATGCCGTCGTGTGTTCTGCGCGTAAACCCTGATCGCCGCGGCGGATAAAGTACGCCGCCAGCCCCTGTTGCTCAGCGAGCTCCAGGCCTTTGTCTGCGCCAATCACCAACAACGCGGTTGCCCAACCATCTGCCAAGGCTGCAGAGGGGTGCAGGACCGTCACGCTCCCCAGATCATGCTCGACCGGGCGACCCGTATCCGGGTCCATGGCGTGATGGAATTTTTGACCGGCAATTTCGCGATAGTTCCGATAATCGCCACTGGTTGCGATCCCGATATCGGAGACCGGAATCACGGTCTGAATGGCGCGATCATCTTCAACGGGCTTTTCGATGGCTACACGCCAAACTCCGTCCGGGCCTTTGTTGCCACCCGCACGCATTTCACCGCCAATTTCAACGAGGTGATTGGGGTACCCCATGCTGATCAAATGATCGGCTACCACATCGACTCCATGGCCCTTGGCGATGGCTGATAGATCCAGGCGACGATCCGCAGATTTGCTGAGCATCATGCCCTCGACCGAAATGGCCTCAAAACCCACCTGAGCGCGAGCCTGCTCAACCTCTGCATCGGTCGGTAGACGGTTTTCCTTACGAGGCGGACCAAAACCCCACAGGTTCACAACGGGACCAATGGTCGGGTCAAACTTCCCACCCGTTTGCTGACTCAGCTCCAGTGCAGCGGCAACGATACGAGCATGAGGTGCACTGACTTCAACCGTATAAGGCGCAGACTCGGCGTTAAACAAACTCACTTCACTGTCTTTCTGCCAGGTCGACATTTGGTTGTTGACCTCAACCAGCAACGCCTCGATCTGACCCTGTGCTGCGGATGAGACCGGGGCATTTTCAGGGTGTGCGATCTTTACAGACCAGGTGGTGCCCATGGTCTTACCGTTTAGCTCGCTAACAATGGTTTGAGGCTCACCGGTGCAACCGACCAGTAGCAGCACCGCTACAAAGGCAATAACACGTTGTTTCATGCTGGCTTTCCGTCTGAATTGATAGAAAAACCGCCGGGACTAGCCGGCGGTTTGATTACTC
>JAAXJV010000206.1 GCA_012269655.1 Pseudomonadales bacterium | reverse complement strand
GAGCATTTCTCACCTTTGTGGCTGAACATCACGTTGAAAGCGCGATCGATCGACGCATCCAAGTCAGGCGTGTCATCGAAAAAGATACAAGGTGATTTTCCACCCAGCTCTAGCGTGATGGCCTTCAGATTGGATTCCCCAGAATTCGTGACAATTTTGCGTCCGACGGGCGTGGAACCTGTGAAGCTAACCTTCTGGACATTGTTGCGCTGTGTGAGCTGATTCGCCTGATCTCCAGTGGTAAGCACCAGATTGATCAAGCCAGCGGGCAGATCCAAGTGCTGGTCAATTAATTCAATCAGGAGGAGTGATGTTAGGGGCGTTACTTCGCTGGGCTTCAAAATGACGGGATTGCCCATGGCTAAGGCAGGCGCCATTTTTAAGCTGGCCTGATAAAGCGGAAAATTCCAGGGTGCGATTAAAGCACAAACACCCACAGGCTCTTTGTTGGTGAAGTTGAGGAAGCCCGGCTCGACGGGCGAGGTTTCGCCATAGTACTTATCGGTCCATCCCGCGTAGTAGTCAAAGATGTCTGCGCAGGTTGGGATGTCATCAACGATGGCCTCTGAGTACAGCTTTCCATTAGGCAATGACTCGAGCAGTGCAAACTTTTCAAGGTTGTCGCGGATTAATTGTGCGATTTGACGCAGAATCGTTGCCCGCTCAGTTCGGCTCACACGAGCCCAGGTTTTCGCCTGATACAACTGATTTGCACTGACCGCGGCAGATTCGATCTGTTTTGCCGTGGCGACGGGGAATTGGCACAACTCCGACAGGTTGGCGGGGTTGATTACACGATAGGGGTCACCGTGACCAGGTAACCACTGACCGTTTATATAATTTAATTTTGGCGTGTTCAGCCATTGAGCGGCCCATTGACTTGGAATTGGATTCATTAAGTTTCCTTTGCTTTGTTTTTCATCGCGGCTTTGATTTCGGCAGCGTCATTGCCGAATTGGCGTTGTAAATCACTGGCGTATTGGTATCCAAACTGATGTTTCGCCTGAACCAATAGTGGGATTAAACCGTCCAGGTTTGCTTGATTTCGCTCAGTGTTGATCTGTACGCCGGCCAAGGCATCACGGGAGAAGACTTGGATGCCATGGGTCAGCACACGCATTGCGTCCAGTAAGTTGGTAATCAATACGCCTTGAAAGACATTTAAGTCGAGCTCTCCCAGTGCTTGCGTGGCTTTGGCTGCATGGCAGTGGCCCTGCGCTTGGATCGCGCAATGAATCAGGTATTCCGGTACGGTTGGGTTAACTTTGCCCGGCATGGCCGACGAGCCTGGCTGAACAGCCGGCAGCATAATTTCGCCCAATCCGCCTGTTGGTCCAGACGACATGAGTCGATAGTCGTTTGCCAGCTTTATCAGACCATCAGCGACCAAGCCCACTTGGACCGCAACCTGGACTAACGAATCATGTGACTGGGTAGCGTCGACCAGATCGTTAGCCACATGGTATCGGTTGGAGCCAAATTCTTTGGCCATTGTTGCGGGAATCTGTTCGATGAACTCGGCAGGGGTATCACCGGGTCGACCCAAAATATTTGCACCAAACGCAATGGCGTACAGCTCCTTCATCGCGCGCTGAACACGTCGTTGGTTGCGAATTGTCCAGGTTTTTTGTGCGCGGAATACGTCACCGAATCGAATCGCAGCAGCGTCTTGGAGGCAGGTACGTGCAAGCTTCAGCTGATCACCATGCCATTCGCTTAGATGTGCTAGCACCTGCGCCATTTGTTCAAGGGCTTGGCTTAGCTCTGCACCGCTAGTGATCGCTGCAACATGACTTGCGGTCGAGAGAATATCCTGGGTCGAATGATTCAGGTTGACGTGTTCGTTAGGGTGGATCGGGTGATACGTGCCGTAGGGTTGGGCGAAACCGGCCCAATTTGCATGGTTTGCCAGAACTTCATTCAGATTCATGTTGGTTGCGATTCCGCCGCCTCCACACAGAGAACTGACTGGGAACCACGTCTGGAGATTCTCCAGTGCGGCGCAGACCGAGGCTTGGATCGCGGATGACTGATCCGAAGGGATTGCGCCGATTTGGTAGTTGATCTCTGTCGCCACTCGTTTTAAACGAATAGCCGCGCCAAGATACTCGGGGTAGTCTGCTAGAGTCCGTTGTCTAGCATTACCGTAGAGGGTCAAGGCCCTTTGGGTCTGGCCTCCATAGAGAGCATCGAACGGGACAGGTACCGCTCCGATTAAGTCATTTTCGATCCGGCTTTTCATCGGCCGAATCTGCCAGCGCAGAACGAATCAAACCAATCAAAAAAACTTGGGGACGATGCGTTCAGGTCATGGAGAGTGTTGCCGTTTAGAGTGCTAAAGGGCGTGAATTGGGAAAGTGTGGACAGGGATTGCGCCTGCGCATCCTGCTTCGGCGTCCTCCGGACTCGCCGGCGGATGCCGATCTCGCTCAAAACGCGCGTCCTGCGCGTTTTGTCGAACCCTTTGACAGGTTCTCATCCCTGCAATCTTTCAGACATCAAACAAAAAGGCCCGTCGCTTTCGCTTCGGGCCTTTTTTGTTTTATGGCGGAGGGACAGGGATTCGAACCCTGGATAGGCTATTAACCTATGCCGGTTTT
>JAAXJV010000037.1 GCA_012269655.1 Pseudomonadales bacterium | reverse complement strand
GTGGCCGAAGCCGATGAGAGTGACGGCAGTTTTCTAGATCTGCTGCCCATGACCGCGATGATCACGAATATCGAGCCGGATCACATGGATACCTACGGCGGTGATTTCGAAAATCTCAAGGCGGCCTTTGTCAAATTTGTACATAACTTGCCGTTTTATGGTTTGGCCGTGGTGTGCGGTGACGATCCGGTGATTCGGGAATTGTTGCCCTCGTTAGAGCGCCCTTTGCTGACGTACGGAATCGAAACCGATTGCGATTACCGAGCTCAAAATTTACGCGTTGACGGGCTAACGACGCATTTCGATGTGCGCGGCCCCAAGGGCTTCGAAGCCAGCTTCGCTCTAGGTATGCCGGGCCATCACAACGTATTGAATGCCATGGCTTGCATTGCCGTGGCGGTGGATTTAGGGGTTGAGGTTGATCGAATTCAGGCAGGCTTGGCCCAGTTTGAAGGGGTTGGCCGTCGTTTCCAGTCCCATGGAATGTTGGATTTGCCCGCAGGTGGGCAGGCGTTGCTGGTCGATGATTACGGTCATCACCCGACCGAAATTGAAGCCACTTTAAAAGCGGCTAGGGCGGCTTTTCCCGAGCAAAAAATCAATTTGGTATTCCAGCCACACCGGTTTAGCCGGACCCGGGATTTGTTTGACGAATTCGTTCGGGTACTAGAGCCGGTCGATCAATTGTTTCTATTGGACGTGTATCCTGCGGGAGAATCCCCCATTGCCAAAGCAGATAGCCGCTCACTGGCGACAGCACTGCGTTTGCGGGGAAAAGTTAACCCAATTGTGGTATCACAGTTAGACCAAGTCTGCGATACTCTGATGCCATTGGTTAACGATGGCGACGTAGTGATTACACAGGGGGCAGGCGACGTGGGTCGGTTGCCATCAATTTTGATGCAGGGGAAGGCATGAGCCAGCAGTCCAGCGAGCGCATTGCAGTGCTATTGGGCGGTACCAGTTCCGAGCGAGCCGTTTCGTTACGAAGCGGGAATGCCGTGCTGGAAGCCCTGTTGTCTCGCGGTGTTGATGCCTTTTCGATCGACATGGGTGTCGACCGCATTGCCCAACTGCAAGCGGCCAAATTCGATCGTGCTTTCATTATTGAGCATGGCGGGTTTGGTGAGGATGGCCGACTGCAAGCGCTGTTAGAGATCATGGGTAAGCCCTTTACGGGTTCGTCCAGTGCCGCCTGTGCCCTAGCGATGGATAAGCAGACCACCAAACATATCTGGCGGGGATTGGGTCTACCCGTGGCCGATTCCGTGATTTTGCAGCCCGACTCGGATTTTGGTCAGGTTTACGATCGCTTGGGACCCAAGATCATGGTTAAACCGGTCAGCGAAGGCTCTAGTGTCGGTAACTTTATTGTGCACAGTTCGGTGCAACTGGAGCAGGCCTATAACGAGGCCGCTAAATTCGGCGAGGTTATGGCCGAAGCATTCATTGAAGGCCCAGAATTCACGGTCTCGATCCTACAGGGCCAAGCGTTACCGGCTATTCGGATCGAATCCCAGTCGGGCGTATATGACTATGCCGCCAAATACGAGACTGGCGACACACTGTATCACATACCCTGTGGGCTCGGTGCCGAGCAAGAAGGTGAGTTGCAGGCCTTGGCCTTGAACGCTAACCAAGCGCTCGGCTGCTCGGGCTGGAGCCGGGTGGACTTCATTCAAGGCCCCGAAGGTTTTGTCCTGTTAGAGGTCAACACCGTGCCGGGCATGTCGGCCACTTCATTGGTGCCAAAGGCGGCTGCGGCCACGGGTTTGGACTTCCCGGCACTGTGCGAAAAGATTTTGGAGACTGCCCATGGCTAAGCGTCGCCAAGGGGCCCGCCGGGTGCGCAAGTTAAGCCTACCGCGCTTTTCATTGCCACGGATTCCTATGCCGCGGTTGGCTTTGAATTTCTGGGGCGTGGTGTTGTGCGCTTTGATGGGGCTGTTTGGCAGCGCCGCTGTGATTGCTTCGCAGCATTTGCTGGGCGACTTCGAAGTGTCCCGAGTGGAGGTGGAGGGGGACCTGTTGCACCTGCGCCCCGGTCAAGTCAAAGCGCGTCTGGAAGATCTGCTACTCAATCAAAGATCGGCCAGCGATTTAAAGGACATTCGTTCGTTGTTGTTGATTCAGCCTTGGATCTCAGAAGCGCGGGTCCGCCGCACCTGGCCTGATGGTTTGCAAATCGAAATTATCGAACAGCGCCCGCAGGCTCGCTGGAATCAGACGCAGTTCCTGGGTATGCAGGGCGATCTGTTCGAGCCGATTAAGCAACCCATGGTCGCGCTGCCTCGTTTGTTCGGGCCGAGGGGGTCTGAAAATCTGGTGTTTGAGCGTCATCAAGCGTGGGCGGCTGAGCTCGCTGGCCTGGGCCTGGAATTACAAGAAACTCGGCTGGATACAGAGTTGGGTTGGAGTCTGATCACCGCCAGCGGACTGCAAATCGATCTAGGTCGATTGGAATTGGATTTGCGCATGCAACGCTTTGCGACTGCTTGGCGCAAACGTATCTCAACGACGCCAGATGTGGCCAAGGTAGATCTGCGCTACCGCCATGGTTTGGCCTTGACCCTAGAGGCTCAAAACAATGGATAAGTTAGTGGTCGC
>JAAXJV010000006.1 GCA_012269655.1 Pseudomonadales bacterium | reverse complement strand
GAGAAGAGGGCAAATCAATGGACTTGGTGCACTTAGAGCAACCGTATCGAAACACACCGTTTTCTGGTCAACACATCCAGTCAAGTCCGTTGGCCGCCTCAATGGGCGCGGAAATTGTGGACGTACAGCTGAACGAGCTCGACGATTCGGCCTTTGCCGAGCTCAAACAAGCGCTGTTTCACCACAAAATGATCTATGCTCGAAATCAGAGCATGACCCCAGCCGATCAACTCGAATTTACCAAGCGCTTCGGCCCTCTGGGCACCGACGCTTACACCAAAGGCCTTCCGGATTTTCCCGATGTTCAACCGGTCGTAAAAGAAGCGGATACCAAATCCAAGATCATCTTTGGCGGTGGTTGGCATACCGACTCAGCATTTCTACCTCAGCCTCCATCCGTGAGCTTGTTGCGCAGCGTGGAGATTCCACCCTATGGTGGCGACACGATTTGGTACAACTCGGTCCTCGCTTATGAAAGCCTGACTCGCCAAATGCAAGCGCTTCTAAAAGGCTTGAAGGTGCACATGGCTGCAGAGCGCGTGATTGATTCCATGCGCCGAGCGGTAGAGCAGACCAAGAACATGAGTTCCATGACCGACATTGAACTGGATCTAGACGTCGAAGCCATGCTGAAGGGAAATTTCCATCCTCTGGTCCGCAGGCATCCTGAAAGCGGTGAGTTATCGCTGTATGTTGACGGTGTTTATGCGGTGAATATCGAAGGCATGAGCCGATACGAGTCCAAGCCGTTGCTAGACTTTTTGGTCTCTCACATCACTCAGGAGTTTTTTGCTGCCCGACTGCGCTGGGAGCCAAACATGGTAGCGATATGGGACAACCGTATCTGCCTGCACCGAGCATTTAACGATTACGACGGCCACCGTCGTGAAATGCATCGGACCACGGTGATGGGTGAGGTGCCATTAAGCGCATGAAGGTTACGACCGTTCGGGACGGCCATGAGGTATTGGATTTTGACGCCTATACCCAGCACCTGATGTCTGTGGTGGTGAACAAATTGGGCTCGCTGTCATCGGCTGACTATTTAGCCCAATTTGGTCTCGGCAGTATCGAA
This sequence comes from Pseudomonadales bacterium, assembly GCA_012269655.1. Taxonomy (GTDB): domain Bacteria; phylum Pseudomonadota; class Gammaproteobacteria; order Pseudomonadales; family Litorivicinaceae; genus Litorivicinus. The sequence continues at coordinate 9,841 of JAAXJV010000006.1, read as the reverse complement.
ATGCGTACGATGGCCTCGCTGGCCTATCAACCCAACCTAAAAGCTTCAGAGATTTGTAACTTGATCGGGATTGATAAGGCGGCGATCAGTCGAGCCCTGACTAAGCTAATGGATCGGGCGCTATTGAACGCATCTAAAGACAGGCAAAAGCGCTACCAGCTTTCAGATGCAGGATGGAATTTGCATGAACAATTTCTGGAGCTGGTCAAACAGCGACAGGCTTCATTGACGCAGGGATTGAGCGAAGATGAGTTGTTACGGCTGACCCACATGTTAAGAAAACTGGCACTAAATGTTGAGTTGCTGGCCAGCAAAAGGGAAACGTCCCCATGAGAATGAATGATTTTGAAATATCGATGCCCGAGGCTCCCAGCGGGATGGACCCAGTGGAGTGGCAGGCTCGCCTAGAACTCGCCGCCTGTTATCGAATGGTTGACCTGTATGGCTGGACATCAGTGGTCTACAACCATATCAGCCTACGCATTCCTGGAACGGATGAATTCCTAATCAATCCGTTTGGAGTCCGATACGACGAAATGCGTGCCAGCGATCTGATACGTATCGACATTAACGGAAATGCCAAAAGCCACAGCGATTGGAAAGTAAACGCAGCAGGGTTCGTTATTCATGCGGCCATCCATCAAGCGCGTTCGGACCTGCATTGTGTGATGCATACCCACGAGCCTATTTCACAGGCCATGTGCGCTCTGGATGCGAAGGTTATCCCCGTGACTCAGGAGGGGTGTCAGTTTTATCAACGGGTGGGCTATCACGATTTTGAAGGCATCGTGTTGGATGGTTCAGAGGGCCCCAAGCTAGTAAAGGCCATGGGTCAAGAAAATCACACTCTAGTACTCAAAAATCATGGCCTGTTAACGGCTGGAGCGAGTGCCGCCTGGGCATTCGTGCGTCACCAAGCATTTATTCGAAATGCAGACGTACAGTTGAAAGCCATGGCTGCAGGGAATCTGAACCTGATCCCAGAGCACATTATGATTCACACAAGAGCGCAGTTCGAAGGTGGGGCAGCCCAGGCCAATGCCAAAGTTCGGCATCCGGAATGGCCGGCGCTGATGCGACTGGTTGATCAAAAAGATCCGACCTGGAAGCTTTAGGTCAGCACTGATTTGACTTACAGGGTGCAGGGCCGCTGAGTCTTAATCGATTGTGAGATCGCTTCTATTACCTGCATGTTTGCTAGGCCATCGTTCAAGGACACCCGGGGCGCGCTGTTGCCTCGAACCAAGTCAATCAAATGCGCCAACTGGGCATCCAAGGGATCATTTTTTGAATGCGCGAGCCTTTGTTGATTCGGTGTATTCCACCAACTGGGTTCAATTCCCTGGCCAAAGGTGGTGAGCGTCAGGCTAGGGACCGTTAACGATCCTTGTGTACCGGCTATGTGATAGCAAGGTGCCACTGGATCGTGGAAGTAGCTGAGATTTTCTCCGCTGGTCTGCTCCCAGCTTTGAGTGCTGGCAGCGCAGTCAGACAGTAAAAAGCTACCCATAGCGCCATTCTTAAAACGAATAGCCAGCGACAGGCTATCCTCTACCTCATAGCCGCGAGTTTCGCTGGAAGTGAGGGCTGAAACCTCGGCAATTTCTCCTACCAATGCTCGGAAATTACCAATCTCATGGATCAAGTTGATCAAGATTGGCCCGCCACTCTCGGGTTCAGTTCGCCATGGGGAATCAACAAAATATTGCGCAGGCTTAGCGAAGAGCGCACTGCCTTGAATGGCTACGAGCCTGCCAAGGTGACCCTCATTGATGACCTCTATGGCTTTGCTCAACAACGCACTGTGCACTCTGTGGTGTCCAACCAAACACCGATTTACACACCCATTCAGGTTTGCCCAATCAACCAACGACTGCGCGCTTTCCAGACTCTCGGCCAAGGGCTTCTCGATCAACACCGTCATTCCAGCAGCTAAACACTGTTGGGCTTGTTCAACATGCAGAGGGTTGGGCGTCGCTATGATCACCGCGTCAACGGACTCTGTCGCCAATAGCGCATCTAAATTTGAATAAGCGGGACACCGCCACTGGCTTGCTAAGTGGACGGTATCAACCGTCGCATCAACTACGGCGCTCAGTTCGGAATCAGGATTACTTTGAACACGACTTGCATGTTGGCGCCCAATCAAGCCCATGCCAACAATCGCAATTCGAACGGAACTCATGCCAAGCCTAACTCCCTAGCTTGCATGGTAAGGCGCAATTGCGAGTTCGCCATGCCATACCCTCGGTAACCATTGCGCTGCACAATCTCGAAACAAAAACGGCCGCCCAGCATATGCGTATATAACTGGTAAAACGGACCCTGTTCGTCCTCGTCATACAGGATATTCCACTGACTCAAACGACCGACTTCACTGGCCCCGAGTAAAAAACGCGCATCCAAATCATCGTAATAATTTGTCGGAACCGTCATCGTGCTTACACCATGCGCAGCCAAATATTCCGCAGTGGCGAATATATCCGTGGTCGAAAATGCAATGTGATTGACGCCACTTCCTGCGTAGTTTTCCCGGATTCTAGCCTGAGAGGTATTCGAGGCCTGGGTTGAATTCAGGGTAAAACACAGGCTTTTGTCCGAGTTTTCATAAACCTGTGATCGGACCAGGCCCGAGGGATCTAACACGTTGACGCTGGGCGTCGCTTCAAGATTCAACGCGGATCTGTAAAACAGCGAGGCCGCGAGGGATTCCTCAAAGTCTACGCTCATGGCCACATGATCCACCCGATCCAAGTAGGCGGCTGGCCGGTCGGTTTGCTCGACAAACTCCCGTTCCCAATGCGTATTTGCATCCTCCGGATTTACCAAATACAACAGAGCTCCAGCCGGCCCCGTTAACGCGCCAAGACCATGTGTATCTTTAACTGGATTACCTCGACTTTCGGGATAAGCCAACTGCGCAGCACGGGCCAATACATGCTCCGGCTCGCTTTGTGTTAATCCGTACGCACAAACCGATAAACCGTGCTGGCTGTGATATTGCTGTGCATGACTTTCAGGTTCCTGATTGATAACCAGATTGATTTTGCCTTGTTGCCAACGCTCAACACGCTTGCTCTTGTGCACGCCTGTTTTTGCGAAGCCAAGCCCAGTCAGGATGCTGGATATTTGCACCTGTTCCTGTTCACTGGCTGCAAATTCTATAAATTCGACGGCGCCTGGTGCATGAGCCGGTTTCAGGTCGGCTTTATTTTCCTGCTGGCCTGCCAAATAGACCAAACTGCGATAACCGTCCGCTGCGGTAGGTTGTGCATGCCCTGAACGGAACTGATCATTAAAGACTTCTAGCGAAAACGGACCGTCGAAGCCGGTGTTATTCAAGTTATCCATGAAGCCAGACAAATCCAACTGACCTTGCCCTGGGAAGCATCGGTGATGTCGACTCCAAGACAGCGGATCCATCTGCAAATTCGGGGCATCCGCCACTTGAACCAGGAAGATCTTTTCGCCGGGTATATTTCGAATCTGACCCAGATCGCAGCCGCGGCTAAAAATATGAAAGGTATCCAGGCAGAGTCCTAATGCAGGGTGATCGGCTCGGCGTACCGCTTCCCAAGCATCTCGGTAATCCCACAAAGTAGGGGACCAACTTAAGGCCTCAAACGCAATGCGGATTCCGCGTTTTTCTGCACGCTCGGCTAATTCGCCTAAGTCGTCAGCCGCTCGATTTATCCCTCCTAAACATTGCGGATGAACCGAGGAACAAATCATCAACAAATCTGACCCAAGCTCGCCCATCAGATCGAACTTACGTTCGGCACGATCCAATGCGTTTGATCGAAGCGGCTCGGGTAAACATTCAAAGTCGCGAAAGGGTTGAAAAACCGAGATGTTTAAACCGAAATCATCCAACATTTGGCGAGCCTGGCGCGGGGAGCCGGAATAGGTCACCCAATCATTTTCGAACAGCTCTAAATGCGTAAATCCGGCCTCAGCGATGGCCTTAACCTTGGATTCGAAGGTGCCTGCAATACACACCGTGGCTATAGAGTACTGCATGCTTTAGACCTCGCTTAAGTCAAACGCATCAAGGAAGGCTGACCGGGCACGCATTTCATTGGTGCTGACGCCGGTCCAAAATTCAAAGGCATCTAGGCCTTGGTATAGAAAGAGTTCAAAACCAGAGATAACGTTCATTCCGTGATCTCGACAGGCAGACAAAAATTCCGTCTCTAATGGGGTGTAAACCGCATCAAAACACCATGCCTGATGACCGATTAGATTTGGATCTAAGGGCAGGCCGGGCGACGTGTAATGACCAACCGGAGTGCAATTGATGAGTCCGTCAACTTGCTGACTGATCTTGTTGAGGTGCTCAGCTTCAACCACCTCTGCAGGAATTTGCTTCGAACGAAGTGACTCCGCCAAATCGGTCGCTCTCTGAATATCCAGGTCGAAAACATAGAGTTGATCGAGCCCGAGCTCCTGCAGCCCAAAGGCAACCGCTCGACCGACACCGCCCGCACCCAACATTAATGCGTTGCCTGCAGGCGATGTACCTTGGCAATGGCGATAGGCTCGAATGAAGCCCGTGTAATCCGTATTGGTGGCACGGATGCTGCCGTCAAAACTGAGCGTATTGATTGACCCGACACGCCGCGCTGACAGATCTGGGCAATGCACATGAGTGTACGCAAGTTGTTTAAAAGGGAATGTGACATTGCAGCCGGCAAATCCATCGTTTCTCAAACGGGTTAACGTTGTTTCAAAGGCCTCAGCGGAATTGCTCTCCACCTCTTGCAGCTCATAGGTCAATGGCACACCGTGCAGCTCTGCCAGCAATCGGTGGAGCGCAGGCGCACGAGACTTTTGAATATTCATGCCGATCAGGCCAAGTTTGATCATGTGCTTAGCCTGCATACCCAAATAGTCTAGGCATGAACAAAACGAGATCCGGCAACGCCGTAATGACCAGTAACGCCGCGATCAAGACCCCAAGGAAGGGCATTACATTGCGTATGATCTCGCTGATCGGGATTTTTGTTGTTCCGTTAATCACGAATAACAAAATTCCGTAGGGTGGCGTAATCAGCCCAATCATGAGGTTGACCATGGTTACGATCCCGAAATGGATCAAATCAACACCCAATTCTCGACACGCCGGCACCAACAATGGAACCACCACCAAAATGACCGTGGTTGCGTCCAACAAACATCCCAACAACAAGAAAATTAGATTGACCAACAGAAGGAATTGCAGGGGAGACAAATCCCATGAACCTAATTGAGTAGCGATGGCCTGCGGGATGCCCTCAGTGGCCACAATGTAGTTAAACACGAGTGCTGCGCCGATGATCAAGCCCACGCTGGCCGATGAGCGAGCACTGTCACGGAAACATTCAAACAATTCACTGGCCGTCACACTGCGGTAGACAACTGCCGCAAGTAACAGCGCATAGGCAGTCGCAACCGCAGCCGCTTCGGTCGGTGTGGTAACGCCGCCATAAATCCCGTAAAGCAAAATGACTGGCATCATCAAGGTAGGCAATGCACGCCACGTAATCATCGGCAGTTGCCGGCGAGGCACGCGCTCTTCAATCACAACATCTTTTCGAGCTGACAAATAACGATTCATGCCCATGAGCACGGCGCCCATGATCAAGCCAGGAACTAGCCCTGCAATAAACAGAAACCCAACAGAAGCCCCGGAAACTAAGGCATATATCACCATGGGAATTGACGGTGGAATAATCGGACCAATCGTCGCTGAGGCCGCGGTCAATGCGGCAGCATAGCCTCTGGGATAGCGGTCGTTTTGAGTCATCATACGAATAATGACCTTACCGACGCCGGCCGCATCGGCGACGGCAGAGCCGGACATACCCGAGAAAATTAGACTAGACAGAATGTTCACATGACCGAGTCCACCCCGGAGGTGACCCACCAAAGCTACGCAAAATTGCAAAAGCCGATCTGAAATGGCGCCGGCATTCATGATGTTGGCGGCCACGATAAATAAAGGCACAGCCAATAAAACAAAACTGTTGTACAAGCCTTGAATGATTTGTTCGCCAGCTAACGCAAGGTCCTGCCCTGTGATGAACAAATAGAAAATTGAACCTGCGATCATCGATAGCGCGACGGGTGCACCCAGGGCCGCGATGAACAAAACCGCTGCAATACATAGCGCGAATTCAAAACTCATTGCGCGTCCTTAGAAAATGCGAGCCGGATCTGGCGGATAAAGTCGATGATGTAACGAACAGCAATGGCTGCCATGAAAACCACAAAAATACTGAATACATAATGCAAAGGAATGCGCAGCACCGGACTTTTCTTGATCCGGTAAAACTCGACGTAATCATAAGTGGCCGGTAGGGCCACCAACATTGCCGATAAAATCGCTAAGGCTGCAATTGCAGAAAATACCCTTTGTACCTTTGGATTAACTGCTTGATAGAGCATGTCAAATCGGATGTGATCTGACTCCCGAGTGCAAAAAGCAGCCACCCAAAAAACGCTCCACAACCATAGAGTTAAGCAAACTTCTACCGTCCAACCGAGCGACAGATTAAATAGATAGCGTGAAACAATTTGGGTTAAGAAAACCACGAACATTGCGGCGAGCATCGCCGCCGCAACCCCGGCGGCCGTGTTTTGTAGATATTTCATCAAACGACGCACGGCCGATCTCCTTTCATCGAAGATATTAAAGGGCGTTGATCTGATCGATCATGCCAGGAACCCAATTCTTGGAATAATCTGATTCCAAGTAAGCTTTCTGAACTTGTGTGCGGAACGCATCTAGATCAGGCTCGTGGAACTGAATGCCTTGCTCTTCTAGGAAAGAACGCAGACCGGCTTCCTTCTCAATGATTTTAGCGCTCGCAGAAGCCGCCGCTGCTGATACAGCCGCGCGTAGTTGTTGCTGCTGGTCTGTGCTCAATGAATCATAGAACTTCTTGCCGACTGCCAGGTAGTTCAGGTCAACCAAGTGATTTGTCAAAGTGATTGACTTGGTTACTTCGTAGAACTTCATGTCAACGGTGTTTGGAAGAGGGTTATCCTGGCCGTCTACCGCACCGGTCTGCAAAGCAGTGTAGGTTTCTGCGTAAGGAACCGGGGCAGGGTTTGCGCCCAAAGCAGTTCCCAAGAACAACCAAGCCTCAGAGCCAGGCATACGCAATTTAACGCCGTTCAGGTCTGATGGTGTGCGAACACCATTCGGATCGCGCAGGTTGACTGTACGCTTACCCAAATAGATCACGTCTAGCAACTTAATGCCCAGCTCATCTTCAGCCTTTTGTTTCAGAGGTTTCATGAACTCGGAGTTGAACACAGCGCGCTGATGCTCGTAGTCACGGTGAACATAACCCGCCGAGAAGATTGAGAACTCAGGGAAGAACTCGGCCATTTCTTGAGCAGAAGCAATGCTCATCTCGAGGTTGCCGCGGGCAATCGCTTCCAGTTCGGTTCCTTGCTTGAACAAAGATGCACCGTAGTGGCCTTCATAATCAGCAAATGATGCAATCGCGGGCTTTAAGACTTCTTCCATCGCAACTGCGCGTGAATCCGTTGCAGAAGCCGATGCAGCTAGGCGCAGTTTCACGTCGGCAGCTTGTGTAGCCGTAGACAACATGAGGGTGGCAGCCGCCGCTGCCAATAGTTTTTTAGGAGCTAAATTCATTTTGAGCCTCTATATTCTTGTTATGGATTACCATATCAACCGTTTTAACTATTCGGTTAACAGATAGAGAGTCCAATGATTTTCGGTTCAGGTCAACTGATACTTGCGAACAAAGCCATTGAAATTTGCTACAGAGATAGCCGTACTGAACAACTCCATCAGAAACAGAGGAATTAAATAGTTTAATTTCAATTGCTTGTGATAAATATCTTGAGAAAGTGACTGTCGAATTTTGAGGCTAGCCGAATAATTATAACCTAGACTCGGGTTCTAGAAGGGGCGTTTGATCGAAGCCAGCGCCTGAAACAAACAAGACTTATTGCCATCATACATTGTATTTTTTAACTTTATGGTTAAGTTATTCTTACGTTAACCAACGTTTTGGAGCAAACACCCGAGATGGCGAAGCCAAAAGCAAGAAACCCTGAAGAGGTGAAGCGCAATATCCTTGAAATTGCGTCCGAAGAGTTTGCTGAAAATGGCTTCGCGGGCGCTCGGGTCAATGTCATTGCTGAACGGACAGAAACGTCCAAGCGAATGATTTACTACTATTTTGATGACAAGTTAGGCCTGTACCGCGAAGTGCTCGTCCTTGCCTATAGGCAGATGCGCGAGCAAGAAGCCGCCTACAATGACGCACCTAAATCTGCCACTGAGGCGCTGTGTAATTTTGTCCGTCAAACCTTCATGGACCGGATAAGACATGAAGGATTTATGCGGCTTGTTGCGATTGAAAACATCCATCGGGCCGAGAACTTGGATGCACTCGGCGCACGCTTTTCCGATGTAAACAAATCAGCGGTTGAAACCATTGCCAAACTTTACCGCGAAGGTGTCGCGAGCGGGGAATTTAGGGCGGGTTGCGATGCCACAGAATTGCACTGGTTTATAAGTGCACTCGCCACCTTCAATGTAACCAATCGGCACACATTTTCGGCCGCTTTTGGCTCTGCCGTTTATTCCGAGAAGGGACAAGAGAACCTTTGCCAGATGGCGGTGGACGCCGTTTTGCACTTGGCACGAACGGGGCGCGATCACCAGTAAATAAATTGGAAGGGTTTGCCAAATACCCACGTTCTACAGATCTTGGACCGAGAAAAACAACAAACTACTTCTTCTTGCTCTTCCAGGTGCCGCCGTACTGGTAGGTGTCGGCGAACGTCGCCTTTATCGTTTCTAAACATTTACCACACATAAACACCCAATCGGTGGACCGACCAAAACGACAACGATACAAGACATCTTTGACCTCGCTGCATTGATGACATTGCTTTTTTCTAACTCGCATGGAATCCGGTTCAGCTACACAAAGTGGGACAATGCCGCGTACTCAATCAGCGGGATGATACTCAAGTATCGGGGAGCGCTTCAGAAGGTAACAACCACAAAAGCTGAGAGGTCGCAAAAACAGAAATGAATCTGCTTTACGAAACAGGGTAAGCAGCCTTAGTTTGGTCCTTAATGTTTTCTTAGGATCAAGTCGATGGAATTAGCAGGCAAAAAGGCACTGGTAACCGGAGCCGCAGGGGGTATTGGCCAAGCCGTCGTCGCCGCACTCATCGAAAAGGGCGCAACCGTGACCGCAGCGGACAAAGATGCGTCTTCGACGAAGGCACATCATTCTTTGTCGGGCGATTTACTAGATCAAGACTACGTCGAGAACTTGGCGACTAACGCCGCCGATTTAATGGGCGGATTAGATATCGTTGTAAACAATGCGGGTGTGATCACCAGAGGACCGGTGACCGAAACCAGCGATGCCGATTACGCATTATCATTGGGTGTGAATGTGGAGGCGCCTTTTCGAGTTTGTCGGGCTGCGATACCTATCATGGCGTCAGCCGGCGGGGGCGTTATCGTCAATACCGCCTCTTGCTGGGGTGGCAAAGCGCCCGGCCCAAATCATGCACTCTATTGCATGACAAAAGCAGCCATCGCTTCGCTGACTCAATGCATGGGCATGGATCATGCACATCAGAACATTCGCGTGAATGCGGTGTGCCCCAACGAAGTTAACACGCCAATGCTTAGGACAGGATTCGAGGTACGCGGCCTTAATCCAGATCACGCAGTTGCGGATTTAGGCAAGACCGTACCCTTGGGACGCATTGCAGAGCCCGAAGACATCGCCGATGTTGTGGTTTTCTTGGCGTCTGACGCCTCACGTTACATGACCGGCACCCTGGTCGAGGT